>CAYLHB010000050.1:0-1553 GCA_964383505.1 uncultured Candidatus Saccharibacteria bacterium | reverse complement strand
ACCATGAAGCCAATAAGAAGCGCGAAGCCCACACGATTAAGGGTGTTTGCTATGGCGGATTTAATACGACGCTTAGTAACCGACTCAATGGCAACAAAAAGCAGGCGCCCACCATCGAGTGCGGGAAATGGTAAAATATTTATCACTGCGAGGTTGAGAGATATGAACGCTGAAAATGTGATGAGCCATGCAAATCCTAGTGACGCGGCATCTCCTACGAGCCCCACGATACCTACGGGCCCCGAGACCTGCTCAAGCTTCGCTTCGCCCCGCACGGCATCATAGAGGAGCCCTCCAAGCCCAGCAACAATCGCAACGGTGCTTTCATACGTCATGCGCGCTCCCTCCCACAACGCAAGGTGCACCGGATACTGTTTCGTGCCGGCGAGCGACATGGAAAAACCGGCCGCAGCTCGATCCGGCTCTTCTTTGAGCACACCCGTTTTTGGCACTACAGTTGCCTCAATCTCTTCACCTCGACGCACCAATGAAAATACCACTTCTTTCCCGCTCTGCGATGCGACAAAATCTGACACGCGCTCGGGAGTAAATGGCGCATCTAACTGCACCTCCCCCGCGCGCACTCCCCGTATCTCGTCGCTCCCTTTGAGTGCTTCCGACGCTGGCGTATCAGGGAACACCTGTGTAATGAGGAGTCGGGGGTCGCTCACCGTATCGAGCTCATTTGGTTCAACTGCAGTCGGCATCCCCGTGAGAAAACCGAGTGTAAAGAGAAGCCACGCAAAGAGCACGTTCATTGTGACTCCCGCGACAAGCACGGCCGCCTGTATGTAGCGTGGTGCTCGTATAAAACTTCGCGCCGCATCGGGTCCGTTTTCGTGTTCTTCCGTGGGATCTTCACCATAGATTCGTACGAAACCACCTATGGGGAGCGCATTCACTGTGTATTCCGTCTCGCCATACTTTTTGCCATAGAGTTTAGGTGGAAAGCCGATGCCAAACTCATCTACTCGTATGTTGGCACGCTTTGCCACAAGGAAATGACCCAACTCGTGCACAAGTATGAGCACCACAAGTACCACAAAAAATATTAGAACTGACATGCTGTTAGATTAGCTAAATAACAAGAACGCGCGAGTAACTAGCCGAACTTAGCTACGGAGTTCCGACTCCTTCCGCTTCGCTATCTCATCGAGCGATTCATTTGCACCGTCAACAAGTTTTTGCATTTCATCTTTTGCGCGAAATTTCTCATCTTCTGACAGTTCCCCCTCCTTCTCCTTTTTCTGAATGTCATTCCACGTTTGCTCACGAAGCTGGCGCACCGCGATGCGCGCTTCTTCCAGCTTTTTCCCGACGACACGCACAAGCTCCTCTCTTCGCTCGCCCGTAAGCTCAGGAAAAATAACCCGCACGCCGGATTCGTCTGAACCCACTGACACACCAAGGTTGGCGTCTGTAATTGCTTTTTCAATCGCCTTCACGAGACCTGCGTCCCATGGGTTCACTCGTACTGTCTTTGCGTCCTCCGCATGCACACCCGCCACTTGGTTAAGTGGCATGGGGGAACCGTACGCGGTCACTCGAACCCC
>CAYLHB010000049.1:0-1613 GCA_964383505.1 uncultured Candidatus Saccharibacteria bacterium | reverse complement strand
TGAGGTTGAAGGGGTAGCCCGGCGGGCGCCCCACCCCGAGCCTACGGTCGAGGTAGAAGCATCGGGGACACTCGAGAAAGAGCTCGAGCTTGCTGCGGGATACCTTGAACGGCTCGGTGGTGTTCGGGTCGTAGAGCCCTCGGGTACGCTTAGGAGTATAGAAATCGCTCATACAAAAGGTGCTCAACGTATAATCGTCACGGTCGGGGGAAGGTTCGACTTGATCACTGCAAGATCCGCTTTGGAAATGTTTTCGTTCCCACGTACGTCCAGCGTAGTAAGGTTTTGAAGATTGCCAAGTTCGTACGGCAGGCCCGTGAGCTCATTATTCGAGAGATCAAGCACCTCCAATAAAGCAAGTTGTCCGACTTCTGCGGGCACACCCGTGAATTGGTTGTCGGATAAGTCAAGCACTCGCAAGTTTAAAAGGTGCCGCACTTCCGCTTGGAGCGCGCCGGTGAGTCTGTTCTCGGACACATTGAGCGAAACCAACTCGCTTCGTTTGAACACATCGTCCGGCACACGTGTGAGATTCTTCGATGAAATATCGAGCGCAGGTTCCATCACGGACTCTTTCGTTGCCTCACGAGTCGCCGACACCTCCGTTTCCTCCTGCGGGGTGGGTTCGCCTCTTGACTCAAACCGCTCTTCAATAGTAGCTTCCGGTACAATCATATCACGACGGACGTCACCCTCACGCACATCGCTGTCGCGCAACACAAGTGCGACCACAAGCGCACCAACCAGGGCTCCGAAAATAAGGAGACTGAGGCTTTTCATGCTTCCAGTATATACCCAAGTGTGATGTCCCGATACTATTCGCAAGACACCAAGCCACCACCTCATGAAAGGCTGGATCGATTTCCTATTTGCAAGCGTTACGAAATACCACTTTGCACGTTTTGTACTCTGGTGCAGGTCTGGTAGACTTACCGTGCTTATCCCTAAACCAGTCACCATGCTCACTACACCGCAGGCACTCGCGTTTCGCTATGCGACAAAAAAATTTGACCAGGACAAGAAGCTTAAGCCTGAAGTGCTTGAGACACTCCTCTTGGCCCTTGAGTATGCACCGAGTAGCTACGGGCTCCAGCCCTGGCGCTTCTACCTCGTAGAAAACACCGAGGTGCGTACACGTATCAAGGAGGCGGCTTACCACCAGCCACAGGTGACCGATGCATCCCATCTCGTCGCACTCGCCTACCGCACCACCATGACCCCAGGGGACGTTGCGCATTTTGTGGAGAGAATCAAGGAGGTGCGCGGTGTCTCCGAGACAGACATCGCGGGGTACCGCGACATGATGCTCGGGACGGTCAACTCCCTCACGCCCGACATGGCCGGGGTGTGGAACTCGCGCCAGGTGTACCTCGCGCTCGGCATGCTCCTTACGGTTGCCGCACACAACGAGGTGGATGCCTGCCCTATGGAGGGTTTCGACGTGGAAAAAGTTTCTGAGCTTGTCGGTGCAACCGATGAAGGGTTTCGAGTGGCCGTACTTGTCCCGCTCGGGTATCGCAGCCACGACGACACGTACGCGCACGCCAAAAAGGTCCGTTTTCCTCGGGATGAGGTGCTCAAAATTGTTGCGTAATCACCTCTACTCACTCCGA
>CAYLHB010000048.1:0-1829 GCA_964383505.1 uncultured Candidatus Saccharibacteria bacterium | reverse complement strand
TGCTATACTCGCGTCATGAGAACGCATCATCAAAAAAGCAGGGGGAAGAGTGCTCCGCAGGGGCGTCATCGCTCGCGCGGACGAGGGGCAAACCATGGAGCACAGAAACAGGAGTCGCGCCACGAGCATGAGGGTGTGATTCACATCACCTCGCGCGGGTCGGGCTTCGTCACACTCCCCGGACGCACCGAGGATATCGAGGTGCACGACCGAGACGTGAACACCGCGCTCAACAACGACACCGTGCGCATCGCACTCTTTGCACGAAAAAAGGGCGAGCGGGAACGTGGCGAGGTGGTGGGTATTGTACGTCGCGCACGTACGAAGTTTACCGGCGTGCTTGAGCACGACGAGGGCAGGTGGTTTTTAGTGCCGGACGATCGTCGCGTGTACGCGGACTTGCTCCTGACTGACTATGGCGGGCAGAAGCCCGAAGCCGACACGAAAGCTGTGGTTGAGCTCATTGAGTGGAAGCGTGGCAAGGGACCGGAGGCGCGCCTTGTAGAAATTCTCGGTCCGGTGGGACTCCATGAGACCGAAATGCGATCCATTGTTGCCACCCAAGGATTTGATTGGCGGTACCCCGAGGTGGCACTCAAGCAAGCGGAAGAGATTGATGCCGCGAGAGCGGATATCTTCACGCGCGAGCGTGCGAGGCGCAAGGACATGCGCGGGACGCCGACGTTCACCATAGACCCGGCGGACGCGAAAGACTTTGACGACGCAATTTCGATTCGAGAAATGGAGGGGGGTACGGTGGAGGTGGGAGTGCACATTGCAGACGTGAGCGCGTACGTGCCCAAGGGGAGCCCCATCGACAAGGAGGCGTACGAGCGCGGCACGAGTATCTACCTCGTAGACCGCACCATCCCCATGCTCCCGGAGGTGTTGAGTAACGACCTCTGTTCACTTGTGCCCAATGAGGAGCGGCTCGCGTTCTCTGCGATCTTTCTGATGACGCGAGAAGGAGAGGTGCGTGAGCGGTGGTTTGGTGAGACCATCATCAAGAGCGACAGGAGGTTTTCGTACGAGGAGGCGCAGGAGCTCCTCACCTCGATGCGCGCCGAGCCAGAGCGAAGCGATGCACTCGGTCGTGAGCTCATGGTTGCCGCCGACATCTCCGCGGCACTTCGCAAAGCGCGCTTCGCGCACGGCTCGATTGCGTTTGACACCGACGAGATTAAGTTTGAGCTCGATGACACTGGGAAGCCCATTGCCGCCTTTAGGAAGGTGCTCATGGAGACCAACCATATGATTGAGGACCTCATGCTCCTCGCGAACCGCGAGGTGGCACTCTTTGCGTCGAAGTACAAGGGCGCGCCCTTTATCTACCGGGTGCACGACGCACCAAAGCGCGACAGAATTGAGGAGCTCGCACTCTACCTTAAAATGCTCGGCTACGAGCTCCCGAACACCGGCGGGTCGGTATCCGTGGGTGCCATCAACAAGCTCTTTGAGGAAATCGAGGGCAAGCCCGAGCAGAGCATGATAGAGACCGCCACCATACGCGCGATGGCGAAGGCGATATACTCCACAAAAAACATTGGCCACTTCGGGCTCGCCTTCGACCACTACACCCACTTCACCTCTCCCATACGTAGGTACCCAGATCTTGTGGTGCACCGTACGGTGAAAGACCACCTCGCCGGTCATCCACCGACCGGCAGAGACACTCCATACTTTGAGGGCGTGGCGGCGCACGCCTCCGAGCGCGAGGTCGCGGCGATGGAGGCGGAGCGCAACAGCATCAAACTCAAGCAGTGCGAGTTCCTCGCTGACAAGGTGGGGCAGACATTCGATGGGTTGGTGACAGGCATCGCCGAGTGGGG
>CAYLHB010000047.1:0-1973 GCA_964383505.1 uncultured Candidatus Saccharibacteria bacterium | reverse complement strand
TTTCCTCGGGATGAGGTGCTCAAAATTGTTGCGTAATCACCTCTACTCACTCCGACCAAGTAATTTCCAATCGCTTGTCTTTTAGAGCGTTTAATGCTGTGAATAGCTCAAATGCAAAGCGTTGCAGAGAAAGATCTCGTCTCCATAGGGAGGGCTCTACCGTAATCCCAAACTCTGGACTCTTCTCCCCCTGCACATACACCTCAAGTGTCCCATCACGTTGCCGATCGAACACGGAGTTAAGGACGCGTTTTTCATTTTCCGATATGTTGAGTGACGCAATGAGTGTACGCAACCGTTCCGGTGCCTCTGCAAAATTGCCGAGATCATCTGCAATATCCGCACTCACAGTCACGGGCATACGCTCATCAAACTTATGTTTCAAAAGCTGAGCGAGCTTGTGTACCGTTTGAGATACCTCCCCTTTCTGTTCGGTTTCATGCTCCGACACACCCAGCGCAAGCTCATGTGCACGAAAATACTCATCCCTTGTGATACCGTGTGCTACGACATACTCCGTAATTTCTCGAGCATGCACTTCGCTTTTAAGTGGCGAAGCAGATGAGGGGGATTGCGGTTCCTGCTTCATACAATTCCATCTTTTGTAAGTCTACTATATCGTGATGTGCACATCGACGCCACTATAGTGGTGCGCGTTATAGTTCAATTCGGGAAGACGTACTCGTCCCGTTCACCAAAAAGTCAACCGCCGCATCCATGATAGGGTCGGTGGATGACGCAGTGGGAGTCGGGTCAACGACAATATCGGGCGTAAGCCCCCCTTCGGAAATTGAGCGACCGCTCGGGGTGTACCAACGAGCGACGGTGACCTTGAGCGACACGTCGTCTGTCAAGTTCACGAGCTCCTGCACACTCCCCTTCCCGAACGTATGCTCACCTATAAGCGTCGCCACGCCGGCCTCTTGGAGCGCGGCCGCGAGTATTTCGGAAGCCGATGCGCTCGCTCGATTCACGAGTATGACCATCCGCGGTTTGTCCTCGCCAAAAAGCTCGTGCTGTTTTGTGCGATGCACCACCTCATGAAGATTGGGGCCTTGAAACTCGCGCACCACCACCGTTCCTTCCGGTAAAAACCAGCTCGCGATATCGACAGCTGCCTCAAGGTACCCACCCGGGTTCCCACGCAAATCCACGATAAGGAGACCGGTGCCGGACTCACGAAACTCTCGAAGCCCTCGCTCGAATGCCTTGATGGAAGTTTCCGAAAAACTGAATAGCTGGAGTACAAAAAAGTCGCGTGTCACCTTCTCCGGCTCGGGAGGGGGTGACGCAACAGGAGCAGGCACCTCACCCTCACCCGCAATGGAAGCAGGGGGGCTCGGGGGCGCCTCCGCTTCACGCGGACGTAGCGCAACCTCGCGCGCCACCACTTCCGTTTTGATGGAGGGTATCTCAATCGAACCGCGCACGATGGGAAGGTCGAACGGCTCGGTGGAGCTCGCGCGACGTACCACCGTGAGCGTCACCGTAGTACCACCCTTGCCCCGAATCCTATCTACCGCCGCGTCCACCGTGAGCCCTTTGGTCTTCGAGCCGTCGATGTGTGTGATTTCATCCCCACTCACAAGCCCGGCCTTCTCCGCAGGTGAACCCACAAGCGGAGTGACGACCAGAAGCGCTCCCTCGCGGTCGCCTATGACCGCACCAATACCCTCAAGCGAGCCGCGTGTCATAATTTTAAACTCTTCCGCCTCTTGTGCGGGGAAAAACACGGTATACGGGTCTTTGTAGCTTGCGACGAGACCCTCCACAGAACGCTCGACGCGTTTCTCCGCGGGAATACGCTCCGCGCTCGTGGTACCAAACGGCACAAACTTGCTCTCAAGCGTGTTCCACACCTTCCAGTAGAGCCCGAAGTCGGTACTCGAAGCGTTGAGTGCAAGCGCGGTCAAGGGATCACCCTCTTTGTTGATGAGCCCCATTACGCGGTCTGCCACAGGCACCTGCCTCGC
>CAYLHB010000046.1:0-2087 GCA_964383505.1 uncultured Candidatus Saccharibacteria bacterium | reverse complement strand
ACACACCATTCCCAAACACCCATTTTTTTTGTATAGTCGCATGGTATCAACTAATTTGTGGGGGTGGATAGAGAGCTGAATATCGTTCTCATCATGTGAGATGATTCAGATCTTACATCCGTTCCCACACACCATATAATGGTAAAAAAGACGTATACGACGACCATCGGCGGGAAAGAGCTTGTCGCCGAGTTTAGCGACCTTGCGGAGCAGGCGAACGGTTCGGTGCTCCTTCGTCTCGGTAAAACAACCGTGTTGGGCACCGCTGTCATGAGCTCGAAAGAGCGAAACGACATTGATTACTTCCCCCTCACGGTGGACTACGAGGAACGCTACTACGCTGCGGGGCAAATACTCGGCTCACGCTTCATGCGGCGCGAGGGGCGCCCGAGCGAGGAGGCAATACTCTCGGGACGAGTGGTGGATCGCACCATTCGCCCTCTCTTTGACCACAACCTGCGCAACGAGGTGCAGGTGGTCGTCACCATTCTCTCCATCGACGAAGACGACCCGGACGTGCTCGGTGTGCTCGCGGCATCACTTGCGCTCGGTGTATCCGACATACCCTGGAACGGGCCAGTCTCCGCGGTACGCATCGGCAAGAAAAAGTCGGGGGAGATGATTGTGAACCCCACCTACTTAGAACGAGAGCACGAGGAGTACCACTACGACGTACTCGCGTGCGGGAAAGACGGGCAGATGAATATGATTGAGGTTGGCGCACTTGAGGCGAGTGAGGAGGAGCTCGCCGATGCATTTTTAAAAGCGGTTACGCTCCACCGTGAGCTCGAGACATGGCAGAAAGGAATCATCGCTGAAATTGGTGCTGAAAAACGTGCCGTGCAGGCACCTGCGCCACTTCCCGAGCTTGACGCGCTCTTCGATGAACACATCGCACCGAAGCTTTCCGACGCGGTATTTTCTGGTGAGCCGGGCTACAAGAGTATCAACGCTCTTGCGATGGAGTGGAAACAGAAGGTGGCGGAGGCGCTTCCCGAGCTTTCGATTAAGCGCGCCGAGGGGCTCTTTGAAGAGAAGCTGGATGCGTGCATGCAGGCGGGCGCGGTCGATGAGGGAAAACGTCCCGACGGGCGCGCGTTCGATGCGGTACGCCCGCTCTACGCGCAGGCGGGCGGGGTGTCCCCCATGCTCCACGGCTCCGGCATTTTCTACCGCGGAGGAACGCACGTCTTTACCGCACTCACGCTCGGAGGTCCGGGGGATTCTCTCATTGTGGACACCATCGAGCACAGCGATGAGAAGAAGCGTTTTATGCACCACTACAACTTTCCCCCCTACTCGGTCGGAGAAACGGGGCGCATGGGCGGGATGAACCGTCGCGCCATCGGACACGGCGCGCTCGCCGAAAAAGCGGTGTCTGCGGTGCTCCCGAGCAAAGACGCGTTCCCCTACACCATTCGGCTCGTGTCCGAGTGTATGGCTTCAAACGGTTCTACATCTATGGCATCCGTCTGCGCCTCGACCCTCGCGCTCATGGATGGCGGGGTTCCCATTAAAGCGCCCGTTGCGGGCATCGCCATGGGGCTCATGCAAACAGAGAAGGGGTATAAGGTGCTCACCGACATTCAGGGCCCGGAGGACCACCACGGGCACATGGACTTCAAGGTTGCCGGTACACGCTCGGGCGTGACCGCGGTACAGATGGACATCAAGCTCGCGGGTGTCGCGGTGCCCGTCCTTGTTGAGGCGCTCGCGGGTGCCAAGAAAGCGCGCCAAGAAATTCTTGATGTCATAGAGAAGGAACTACCCGCACCTCGAGCGGACATTTCACCCCTTGCTCCGAAGATATTCACCATGCGCGTGAAGGTGGATCAGATAGGTCTCGTCATTGGTTCAGGCGGTAAAACGATAAACGGCATCAAGGAGGAATCAGGGTGCGATGACATAACCATCGAGGACGACGGGGCGATATATGTTACAGGCAGGAACGGTACGGCCGAGAAGGCACTCGCGATGATTGAGGAGCTCACCCATGAGTTTATGCCGGGTGAGGTGCTTAAAGGCCCCGTGTCCCGCATCATGGATTTCGGCGCATTCGTTCGAGTTGGAAAAAATACGGAAGGGTT
>CAYLHB010000045.1:0-2117 GCA_964383505.1 uncultured Candidatus Saccharibacteria bacterium | reverse complement strand
GCGCGTATGGTTGCCATGAAGAGCGCCTCCGACCGTGCACGCGATGTTGCAAAAGACATGACGCTCCTCTATAACAAAGAGCGACAGACGAGCATCACCGCAGAGGTGAGCGAGATTACAAGTGGCATAGAAGCGATGAGGTAGTAATTTCTAATTTCTAATTTCCAAAAGGGGTTTTGAAGTTAGAAATTAGCAATTAGTATTTCCAAGATTATGAAAGGCGCCATTTCCCAGGTAATCGGTACGGTTGTGGATGTTCGGTTTTCCGACGCACTCCCGCCCATAAAAAACGCACTTATCACCAAGCACCCAAGCGGGGGCATAATGACGCTTGAGGTTGCACAGCACCTCGGCATGGGTGAGGTGCGCTGTGTCGCCATGGACTCGACTGATGGGCTCACCCGCGGGCAAGAGGTGGATGATACCGGCGCACCCATCTCGGTTATTGTGGGAGAATCGGTGCTCGGGCGTATGTTCAACGTAGTGGGCTCCCCCATCGACGGCAAGGGTGAGGTCAAGGGCGAGGCGCTTTGGCCCATTCACCGCACACCCCCATCATTCAAAGACCAGAGCACGAAAACTGAGGTGTTCGAGACCGGCATCAAAGTCATCGACCTCCTCGTGCCGTTTGTGAAGGGCGGCAAGGTGGGCCTCTTCGGGGGTGCGGGGGTGGGGAAAACGGTGCTCATCCAAGAGCTCATCCGCAACATCGCCGCCGAGCACGGCGGGTACTCTGTCTTTGCAGGCGTGGGTGAGCGCGTGCGCGAGGGCAACGACCTCTACCACGAGATGAAAGACTCGGGTGTGCTCGACAAAACCGCTATGGTATTCGGGCAAATGAACGAGGTGCCGGGAGCTCGCGCGCGCGTGGCACTCACTGGTCTCACACTCGCGGAGTACTACCGCGATGTGATGAGTAAAGACGTGCTCTTTTTCATGGACAACGTGTTCCGCTTCACCCAAGCGGGTTCCGAGGTTTCCGCGCTTCTCGGTCGTGTGCCAAGCGCCGTGGGCTACCAGCCGACGCTCGCGGAGGAGATGGGTGAGCTCCAGGAGCGCATCACCTCGACGACCAAGGGAAGCATCACCTCCGTGCAGGCGGTCTACGTGCCCGCAGACGACCTCACCGACCCGGCACCGGCAACCACCTTCTCGCACCTCGACTCCACGGTGGTGCTCGCCCGCGAGCTTGCCGCGCTCGGCATCTACCCGGCTGTCGACCCACTTGAGTCGTCCTCGACTGCGCTTGACCCGCACGTGGTGGGTGAGGAGCACTACACGGTCGCAAACGAGGTGAAACGTATCCTCCAGCGGTACAAGGACCTCCAAGACATCATCGCCATTCTCGGTACCGAGGAGCTTTCAGATGACGACAAGCTCGCGGTTGAACGCGCGCGCAAGCTCCAACGCTTCCTCTCCCAACCGTTTTTCGTAGGCGAGGTGTTTACCGGAAGGCCCGGCGCGTACGTGTCGGTTGCCGACACGGTGCGCTCGTTCAAAGAAATCGTGGAGGGTAAGCACGATGAAAAGCCGGAACAAGAGTTTTATATGAAGGGAGCGCTCTAGGACTTTGTATGCAGGTACACATCGCAAAGGTGAACGGTATCCTCTTTCACGGAGACGCGGAGTCGCTCACTGCGCCAGGCGTCGAGGGTGAGCTCTCTATCCTTGGCGGACACGTGCCACTCGTTACGACTCTCAAGTCTGGCCGCGTTGTCGTGCGTAAGGGCGGAGAAGAAGTGTTTGTGCGCGAGGTTGACCACGGTATTCTTGAGGTGACGGGTGGTTCGGCGACAGTACTGTTGTAGCATTCGGTTATGGTACACTTGCGCCATGGGTGATGATGCAACTCGGTGGGCAGATTTCCTAATTTGAAATGGGCACCATGCGCAAGGTTTTGCGTATGCACCGACAGACACTCCTCACTGATGACATGTCGGACAACATCGCCACGCACTTTTATCGTGTGGCACTCATTGGGTGGGTGCTCGCGAAAATGGAAGGCGCAAACCCCTACAAAACCCTCATGATGTGTCTCCTGCACGACATGGGCGAGGTGCGGTGACCTGACCTCCAAAATTTATACACTCATTCTGGATAGGATTATCTAGTAAACT
>CAYLHB010000044.1:0-2216 GCA_964383505.1 uncultured Candidatus Saccharibacteria bacterium | reverse complement strand
CCTATCATAGAGAGTGAGTACTACAATTTCGACGCGCTCAATGTGCCACGCGACCACCCCGCACGCGACATGCAGGACACGTTCTTTGTGAAAGGGAGGCAGGAAACGGTACTGCGTACTCACACCTCACCCGTGCAAATCCGTTACATGGAGACGAACGAGCCACCTATACGGATTATCGCGCCGGGGCGCGTGTATAGAGCGGAAGCAACCGACGCTACGCATGAGGCGCAGTTTTTCCAGCTCGAGGGGCTCTACATAGATCGGAACGTATCGCTCGCACACCTCAAGGGAACATTGGAGCATTTCTTTACACAGTTCTATGAGCGTGACATCACGGTGCGCTTCAGACCAGGGTACTTTCCCTTCGTTGAGCCCGGGGTGGAGGTGGATATGTTATTTCGGAAGAAGGACGGGACTGAAAAGTGGGTAGAGATTATGGGGGCTGGCATGGTACACCCCTCCGTGCTACAAGCGGGTGGCATTGACCCCGACGAATACTCCGGCTTTGCGTTTGGTGTGGGCTTAGAACGACTCATTGCGATTGCGGCTGAGGTCGATGACATACGCCACTTCCACACCGGTGATTTGCGTTTTGTCCACCAATTCGACACGATCAAACAAACTTGGAAACAGTTAACGTTTAAATAGTGTGGTATAGACTATGGAAACCAATGGTCCAAGTATTGGAATTGCGCACTATACTGAAAGCGAGTTTAAGAACAATGCGTGTACAGAAATTATGATGGTGCGGAGTTTATAGTTTAAATATTTTAACGTTTTAATGTTTTCACGTGTATGCGCATTTCATACAACTGGCTCGCAAGCTACTTTGAAGATACCATTCCATCCGCGGAGGAGGTGGCGCGCCTCCTCACGTTCCACGCGTTTGAGGTGGAGGGGGTAGAACAGGCGGAAGACGACTGGGTGATAGATGTAGATGTGCTCGCAAACCGTTCGAGCGACTGCCTCTCCCACAGGGGTATTGCCCGTGAGCTCTCAACGCTCCTTGGGGTACCCATGAAGCGCGACCCGTTCCGCGAACCCGTTCCCTCCATACCCGTAACGCACGAGGTGCGGGTCGAGGTGGACGAAGTGGCACTCTGCGCACGGTACCATGCGGTTCTCATTCGGGGCGTTGAAGTGAAGGCGTCACCCGGGTGGCTCGCAAAAAAACTCACCACACTTGGTCACCGAAGCGTGAACAACATTGTCGACGCGACCAACTACGTCATGCTCGCGGTGGGGCAACCGCTCCACGCATTTGACTTCGACAAGCTCACGCAAGGCAAGGATGGTGCGCGTGTCGTGCGTGTGCGACGCGCCCAAGAGCATGAACCTTTCATATCGCTCACGGGCGAATCCTACACACTCACCGGCGACCACCTCCTCATTGCGGACGGCGTATCCGGTCTCCCCCTCGCGCTCGCGGGCATAAAGGGCGGCAAAGAGGCGGAGGTGACGGACGCGACGACCGACATTCTGCTTGAAGCCGCGCACTTTGAGCATGTGACGGTACGCAAGACGTCACGACAGTTGAAAGTGAGCACGGAAGCATCGGTTCGCTTCCAAAACGAACCGTCCCCGCACCTGGTACCTCTCGCGATGCGCGATGTAACCACGCTCATCCTCGACATTGCGGAGGGAAGGGTGGTGGGAGGTGTCGACGTGGCGCACAATATACCAAGCCCCACCCCTGTCACCTGTTCGCTCGCCCACATTGAGGCACTCTTGGGAACTCCTGTCACAAAAGAGGAAGTCGAGCGGGTGTGTGTGCGCTTGGAAGCAGATTTTTCTTTCCATGATGACACGGTGGTACTCACCCCGCCGTGGGAGAGAACCGATATCACGCGACCTCAAGATGTAATTGAGGAGATAGGGCGTATTCGTGGGTACGAAAACTTGCGGTCAGTACTTCCTCCCGTAGGACCACCGCCACGTGTGAACGCGCGCTTCCACCTCACGGAGAAAATCCGCCACCTCCTCCACGAGCAAGGGTACAGCGAGGTGTACACCTACACGCTACGGGACCACGGGGAGGTGGAGCTCGAAAACCCACTCGCGTCCGATAAAGCGTTCCTGCGCCGTACGCTTCGCGAGGGTGTCCATGAGACACTCGAACGAAACGCCCGCATGGCACCCCTCCTTGGAGTGGACACGATAAAAATCTTTGAGCTCGGCCCTGCCTTTACCACGGAGCATGAGACGCTCTCGCT
>CAYLHB010000043.1:0-2340 GCA_964383505.1 uncultured Candidatus Saccharibacteria bacterium | reverse complement strand
AGTTTACTAGATAATCCTATCCAGAATGAGTGTATAAATTTTGGAGGTCAGGTCAGGCCGCCTTGCGCTACCTTGAGAAGGAACCGACATTAAGCAGACTGGGTGCTTGAGCTAGTGGGTATCTACGAGGAAGCGTGCGCAGTACGCCCCGAGAAAGAGGAGGCCCGCGAGAAGGTACCAGAGCGCGTGGTAGGGGAAGAGCGCAAGCGAGAGTGCGGCGAGAGTGGGCCCCACAAGATAGCTAATGGGCTGGGTCATACGAAAGAAGGTTACGAGGTCTGCGTCGTTGCCGTTTACATGTTTGAAAAAGTAGGACTCGGTCATGATTTCAATGAGGGATGCCCCCACGCGGGACAAGAGGAGTATGAGTACCCACACGAGAAATGAGGCCCCGATGGGGAGCGCGAAGAGTGCGGTACCAATGCCGGTCACGAGAAAACCGGCTATGAGGAGCTCCTTCTCGCCCAGAAACCCGTCGGCTATTCTACCGGCGGGGAGTTCCATTACGAGGTAGGGAATGAGTGCAATGGAGAGGAGGGCACCTATTTCGGGCCACGAGAAACCCACGTGCTCGTGCAGGTAGAGCGGGAAGTATATCACCATAAATGAAAAGAACACGCGCATGTTGAGGTGTGCGAGCATGATGTAAAACACATTTCTGTCGGCCCACACCCTGCGCAGTGTGCGCCCGAACACAAGTGGAACGTGCCGCACGTGGGGAAGCTCTTCAAACGAATAGGCAAGGAGGCAGACGAGCGGCACGAGCATAGCTCCCGCCACGAGGTAGACGGTGTGCACACCTCCCGTCACTCCGATAAGGACGCCCGCGATGCCGGGGGAGAGGACGAGTGCGAGGTTGGTGATGGTGAGGAGCATTCCGCGCATCGAGCCGGTGCCACGTTCATCCGTTACGCTCGCCTCCGCGTACATGTCGAGACCCAAAAGGAGAAGGGGTACGAGTGTTTGGTAGAGTGCAAACGCGACGAGTACAAAACCGAGCGCTACTCCTAAGGCAAGTGTCGTGAGCGCACCCGCTTGGATGAGAGCGAGAAGAAGGAGTGTACGTCGAACGCCTATTTTTGGAAGGAGTCCCGAAACCAGCACAAAGCTTGCGAGCGATACACCCGCCGCAATGAGGTACGCAACACTCACCTCCGTGTCGGTGAGTCGCTCTTTGAGGTACGTCGAGTTTACATAGAGCCCGAGGTAGGTGTGGAAGGCGAGAAAGAGATTTGCGAGAAATACGCGACGGAGCGACGCGTTTCTGAAAAGGAAAGCGAGCGACGGCATGGCCTCACTATACCATGCAGACGAAGCACGAAATCGAGCGACCTGACCCGCCTGTTTATATACCCAGCACTACCGGTATCACAATCGGCCGCTTGTTGGTTTTTTGAAGGAGGAAGCGTGCCACCGACTCTGTGATGCTGTTGCGCACAAACTCGAAGTTGATGGGGTGCATACCCTTGGTGCTCTCCTCGATGGCTTTCTTCACGATGAGGCGCGCTTGCCCGAGCAGGTCTTGGCTCTCGCGTAGGTACACAAACCCTCGACTGATAATATCGGGACTCTTGCGAAGCTCACCCGTTTTCGCATTCACGGTCGCGATGATGACAAACATGCCGTCTTGCGCCAACGTCTTACGATCGCGTATCACGACATCTTGCACGTCACCCACCGAGAGGCCGTCCACCATCACGAGCGAAGAGGGCGCCTTTTCAGGCCGAATTACCATCTCCTTCCCCTCGATGAAGTCAACAATAGTGCCGTTGTCGGGAATCACGATGCGCTCTTTTGGGAACCCCGCATCAATGTTCGCCTGCGCATGGCACCGGAGCATTGAGTGGTAGCCGTAGCCGGGCATGAAGAACTCAGGGTGCACCTGTTCGCGAATCCACACAAGCTCGCCAGTATTGCCGTGCCCTGTCGAGTGCACGTCAGAGGCGCGGTAGTGAATGATGCGTACGCCGTGCCGATAGAGGTTGTCCTTGAGTTTTTGTACCGAAATCTCGTTTCCGGGAATGACCGAGCTTGAGAGGATAATGGTGTCGCGCTCGTTGAGCGTGATGAAGCGGTGCTTACCAGTTGCGATGCGCATGAGGGCGGCAAACTCCTCTCCCTGGGCGCCCGTTGCAAGGACGAGAATGCGGTCGGCGGGGTAGTCGCCTATCTGCTCGGCGCTTATCATCGTGTCGGGCTTGACGGTGAGTCGGCCAGAAAGTTTTGCGATTTCGATGTTGGTGCGTATCGACCGACCCTCGGTCACCACCTTTTTGTTGAGCTCCTCGGCAACGCCGATGATATGTATCATGCGCTCAAACTGGCTCGCGAAGGTGCCGA
>CAYLHB010000042.1:0-2525 GCA_964383505.1 uncultured Candidatus Saccharibacteria bacterium | reverse complement strand
CCGATGAGTGTGGCAATGAGGTACGCGCGCGCGGACATGGTTGAAAAGAGGCCGAGCGCGTACGAGAGCACATCGACAGGCACGAGCATGCGAAGAAGCACCACCGACCAGAACACTCGTGTGCGAGGTAGACACGCCTCAAACGAGCGCACCCGCTCAAGCGACACAAGCCGCCCCACAAGCCGCACCCCGTAGCGACGCGCGAGCATAAACGCAATATGCGCGCCAATCACATACCCGATTACCGCAAATGTCCCCGCCACCACGGGACCCCAGAGCGCGGAGGCAACCGGAAGGAGCGGGAGGGTGGAAACGGGCGCGATTACCACTGCGACCACCTTTGCAATAAGGAAGACGAGTGGCCCCCACCATGAGTTACCCAACAGCTCAATGAGGCGGTCTTGATACGCCTGCGCGGCCCACGTCGCGAGCATAAAAAATAGCGCGAGCGTCGAGAGGGCCGCACAGGTGCCCACGACGGTGCGTGTGCGTGTGTGCGCCATTCTCACATGGTAGCATCCACATCACACAAGCACACCACGCCCATTCGGTGCGTGGTGTGTATGAATTCATGCAGAGTGTGTACTACTGCGCATCCGTGGCATGTCACCACCCTCGCCCCATATGTCCCTTACGGAAACCGAGACCTCCAAGGCCAAGCGTTTGCCGAAGCTCGTTTGCTTTCTCCCACTCGCCTGCCTCCATCGCCTCGTGGAGCTCAACAAACGTATCGAAGTTTTCCTCGGTGATCTTGTTGGCAATTGGCTGTCCCTCCACGAGTTCCTGCCACGTGTTGTAGTCACGATTTTCAAGTGCTTCATGCATCGCCTCACGCTTTTCGCTATCGCACCCTCGTTCACCGGCTCCTCCACCAAATGCGGACGCCGAGAAACCAACGGTCGCGAGGGCACCGACACCCACCCCGAACGCCACGAGGGCCATCGTACGAATCACGTTCGGCGTATGCTCAAGTGTGCGCACGGCTGTCTTTTCAATGTTCTGATTCATAATGTGTATGAGTTAATTAGTTCTTGTAAGAGGATGCACCCCTAAGGGATTCTTCGCGCGCACCCATTAGTACGCGGGTGCCGGCATCATTCTTTCACCTTCGGAAAAACCGCGGTGCATGCGCCCTCCCCTGCCACGCAGTGGCCGAACACCCTCAACCTTGAACACACCCTCGGGGGTGGTGGTACCCACCACGCGCACCGGACGCTCGAGCGCTGCGCGAGGGAGTGTGTCGCCAAGCGCGGATGTATCGAGTCGCGTCTCGCCGTCGGGACCCACAAGAAATAGAGCGTCGCCACGCATCTCAATCACACCCGTTCGAATACCGAGTGCGGGCGCAAAGAAACGTGACGGGTGGTGGCCGGAAAGCTCCGGGTAGCCCGGTGCACGCTCGATGAGGTAGTCGTCAATCGCGCGCCCCACCCCCGCCGCGTAGAGAAATGCTCCTGCAAAGAGACTCACCGCAAGCGCATCCGTAACAAGCCACGAGCTGTTGAAGCGGTACCCGCGCCGCGAACGATGCACCGCGTGCACGGCGTAGCCGATTGCAACCGCCAAGAGCACGAACCACACGATGGGAATGACCGACACGATGCTCCATAGGGGCGAGCGAACGAGCTCTGTGCGCAGGGGCCACGAGGTGTTGATGATGTAGAACGTGAGTGTGGCAGAGAGCGATCCTACCACGAGCGCTACAAGTGCGCAGAATCGTATGAACCATTCGCGTGCCAAAAAGTGCCACCGGGGGGTGGGTGTGAGTGAGCGATCGCGTATGGACGCGAGCACTCTCTCTTTTAGCTGAGGTAGGTCAGGCATGGTGTGTGTGGTACATGCTACTAAAGGCTTTTTTTGCCCGATGGAGGAGGGTGGCGACAGTACCCTGGGGCACCGCGAGGATGTCCCCCATCTCCTCGTAGGTCTTCCCCTCAAGGAAACGGAGCACGAGCACATGTCGGTGCCGCTCATCGAGCAAGGCGAGTATACGCGCGACCGCGTCCGCCGTCAGAGTTGCTTCGCGTGTATCGCGCGCTTCATTGAGGGCTTCTACGAAAGTCTCACACTCCTCCTCGCCAAGAGCGACCTGCTCCACTCTCGCCTTTTTCTTTCGCAACCACGACACCGCTTCGTTATGCGCGATGCGGTACACCCATGAGTTGAACGAGAGCGATGGGTCAAATCCGTGCATGTTTTGGTACACCTTAAGAAATATATTCTGAAGCACGTCGTCCATGTCCTCACCCACTCCCGGCATGAGACGGCGCACATACCTGCGAAGCTTGGGTTCGTAGCGTTCAATGAGTACCCCGAACTCTTCGGGGTCATTCAGCACAGATTGAAGTACCTGCTCATCAGAACGTGCGTCCGTTTCCATGTGGTGCCACTATACTACACGCGGAAGTGTTTGATTCTTTCAGTTTATGTAAGCGTTGCCCTATTCTCGCCAATAGTTGACGTACCACACCAGTAGACCCAAGGGTTCAATGATAGATAAGTGGTACTTTTTCTTCCGATTTATC
>CAYLHB010000041.1:0-2859 GCA_964383505.1 uncultured Candidatus Saccharibacteria bacterium | reverse complement strand
GATTCTTTACCCACATTCCCGTTGCACATGTAGGGGTCATCCTCCTCTTTTTTATTCTCACCTCCATACTTTTCTCCCTCGCGGGGCTCTTGAACGGGCTTCTCGCGAAGAGCTTCGACAGCGTACAAATTTTTCCCACGTTTGTGCTCACCCCGCTCATCTACCTCGGCGGCGTGTTCTACCCTATCGCGGTACTGCCATCGTTTTGGCAGGGCGTCTCGCTCCTCAACCCCATCCTCTACATGGTGAATGGATTTCGGTACGGTTTTCTCGGTACAAGCGATATCGGAGTGTACGTTTCATTGGCGATAGTGCTTGTGTTCATCGTGATTGTGGCGAGCATCGTGTGGCGGCTCTTTTCGCGCGGGTATGGGCTACGAACGTGAAATTTGACAGTGTGTGGTGGTGGTGGTTAGAATGCGACGAGAAAACGTAGGGAGGTTCCGTCTTAACCGCGGCAAATGAGCCGCACAGGAAAGAGGGAATCAACATGAACGAGAATGTGCCAGTTGAAGTGAACTGCATGTACGAGCCATGGGCCGTTTCTGTGGCGAGGGAGTTTGCAGACGTTTTGTTCCTGACTGGACGTACTGAGCGTGAGCTCAGCATTCCTGAACAGCGTGGGGCTGTGTTCCGTGCGACCATAAAATGGGTAGTGCGCAACACCATCAATGCCGCGCGCCGTGGCTTTGCAAGCTATGGCCGAGGTATGCCGGTCTACGATCGGTGGCGCAAAGCATAAGGTATAATGTGAGGCCTCCTTTACAGGAGGCCTCAAAACTTAGAGTAAAGGAACTTGAGAGGAGTTGTACATATCTGAAATTCCAGAGGTACCATGTCTTCACTGTGGTGAGAAAATGCAGTGCGTGGGTAGTGTGGAAAACACCAATTTGTTCCTCATGCACTGTCCAAATCGCGAATGTAGGTATTCAGAAACCTGCTACATGGAAAGAGGTAACCAGCGGAAATGAGCACACTTGATATCGTGACCACTGCTCGGGCGGTTGGGGTAGTTCTCCACCCCGGCAACTACAACGGAAGCTCGTGTCCGTACTGTCACGGCTACGATAGTATCCCACCCGAATTTCTCTGCACCCACGGAGATGCGAAACGTGCGGCAAAAGCCGAAGAGCTGCTTCGTGAAGCAAGAAAAAACGGCTTTAGGTAGAGCCGTCATGGGCCTCCCCTCGGGGAGGCCTCCTCATTACAAGGTGAGTGTGGTGCCCGTAAACGTAGCACGGTCTGTGACAAATGCTTCCAGTCCGTCTGCGGGTCCTATTGCCACATGCGGGACCGGAATGTGGAGGCAGAGGTAGCCGGCGGCGAGTTTTGCGTAGATGTCGTTAAGCACCTTCTCTTGCGCAACCGACGGGTTGAGGTAGGGAATAAGCTTTGCGACATTGAACTCTGAAAACGAGAGGAGAGGAACACGCTCCGCATCAGGATTTGTTGCGGGGTTTTGGGTGTAGTAGCCGCCCGGGCCGGTGCCAAAGAACACATGTGAAAGCTCGACCACATGTTTGAGGAGGTGGGCGAGTGCCACAGTCAGCTTATCGTTTTCTCCGAGCCCGTGGTGCCAATAATCTATTTCAAGTGCACTCACGAGGTCGTTTTCATTCACCACCGGCACTGCGTGCTCGCTCATGAGCGTAGCTACAAGGTTCGTGCGAATACTTTCACTCTCGGCCCCATCATGGAGGCTGGCATGGGTGACGAGAAAGGGTACCGGTATGAGGGAGTGAGGTGCGAGCGCATCGCGCCACGCGGAAAAGAGTGGCAAAGTTCCAACTCCGGCAAGCGTGGGTTTGGAATACTCATGCGAGTACTCCCGCATGAGTGTGGCACCGGCCGCAACAGCACCGGACGAGACGACGAGTGTGCGGTAGCCTTTCTTGCGCAGTCGGTTGATCTGCGCTCCTATCTCGGGAAGGAAGGAAGGCTCGGCCCACACCGTTTTGGTGCCGAGTTTGAGAATTACTACGTTCTCCATTTTCATGCTCGCATGATACCACATGGGTGCAAAGTTGAGTCCATGGGAGTGCGCACCCCACTTCGCTAGTTCATATGGTAGGATGGGTGTATGAGTGAGTATGATAACGTGGCGGTGCAGGATGTGCATGCTCGGCTCGGGCGAATTGAAGAGAAGCTCGACGCGACCTACCGCTCGACTGAACAGACACGGAAGTATTTCTTGTGGACACTTATCATCACGATTGCACTTTTCGTGCTTCCTACTATCGGCCTTCTATTTGCGATCCCCTCATTCCTTGCCACGTACGGTGCGCTCGGGGACCCGGCACTCCTCGACACCCTCATACAATGAATACAATCAACAAGACTTTGGGAATGCAAGAAGCGATATTTGCCGCGGGATGTTTTTGGGGCGTGGAGGCGGCATTTCGCGTGGTCTCCGGTGTTAAGGATGTTGAGGTTGGTTATATTGGTGGCAACACAGAGGACCCTACCTACGAAGAGGTGTGTACCGATACGACGGGACACGCAGAGGCGGTGCGAGTGATGTTTGATCCCTCGGTGGTGAGCTACCGCGAGTTGGTGGAAAAATTCTTCACGATACATGACCCCACCAAGAGGACGGGCAAGGGCTCGATATGGGGCGACAGTACAGGAGCGCAATCTTTTACCATACCGACGAGCAGAAACAGGTCGCGGAAGCTGTGCGTGACGAATACACGGAGGGTGGGGTGTACGGTGAGCGCGACATTGTGACGGAGATCACCCCTGCCGGTCCTTTCTACAGAGCAGAGGAGTACCACCAGCGGTACCTCGAAAAGCATGGAGGTGTTTGCCACTGATGCCATGAACACTTTTCTCGCAAGCGTGAGGTCAAATATTGAACAA
>CAYLHB010000040.1:0-3199 GCA_964383505.1 uncultured Candidatus Saccharibacteria bacterium | reverse complement strand
TGAGGCCTGGGCGGGAATCGTCCCACGGTTCCTAACTCGCACTACTCGTAAGGACCGTCGGACGCGGCTCGCTGTCTCGCCTTGCTCGACATGCTCCGCCGTTCGATTCCCGACGCGAGCGAAGCAGTTCGCTCGCTCCCACCCCTCTACGCTCGCTTTGCGAGCTTGAGGCCTGGGCGGGAATCGAACCCGCGCATGTCGGTTTTGCAGACCGAAGCGTTACCACTTCGCCACCAGGCCATATTTTCACATCATACCGCGCGAGGACTACAAGTACGCAAGCCCACACCAACTGGGCTGTAAAGAGTGTACATTAAAAAATCACCCAACTCTACTTCAAGAGCTCATCTATGCGTCGTCGCTCTTTTTCCCCCGCATCTATTTCAAAGTCGAGGTGCGGGATGCGATGGAGTGCGCCGTGCTCCTTGAGGTACTCGCGACAATCGCTTCGCTTGCGTTTGAGGAAATCGAGCGCGCTCTCTTCGCTCGTTTCGGGGTACACGCTCACACGGAAGATGGCACGCGAACCATCGTCCGAGAGCGCCATGTCGGTCACCGTGATGAGCGACAGGCGGTTACTCTCAAGTGAGATAAACATCGCCACGAGCTCCTGAAGTTCTTCTTTATAGCGGTCGGTGTGCGTGCTCATACATTACACTTGCTTAGTTTCAAGGCAGTAAAGCGTGTCTCCGGGCGAGGGATTTGCATCGCTCTCAATTTGGGCACCAAATTCTCCCTGCTCAATGTGCGCAAGTGTTGTGCGTGCCTGCTGAATGGTAAGGACGACCCCTCGGCCCACCTCTTTTTCTTCACGTATAATGCGAACAGTTGCGTGCTCATTGAATCCACCCGAAACCATGCGACAGCCAACGAGCGTAACATCTTTCGTCCGACTGAAGAACTTGAGCACTTTTGCGGTGCCTACCACTTCTTCAACCGAACGTGCCGGCCTGCGCTCACGAATGGCGTTGGGTAACCAGTCGATGAGTTCGTAAATGATGCGGAACCGGGTGATGGGTACGGTGAGTCGCCCCGCAAGCTCCTCTGCCGCGCTATCCACCCCCACATTGAAGCCCACGATGAGTGCGTGCTTTGCGGTGCCTACCGCCTTCACATCGGCCTCGCTTATTGAGCCCACACCCGCGCGAACGATGTGGATGCGTGTGTGCTCAGTGTCGTGCTGCATAA
Source organism: uncultured Candidatus Saccharibacteria bacterium (assembly GCA_964383505.1). Lineage (GTDB taxonomy): Bacteria > Patescibacteriota > Minisyncoccia > Phycocordibacterales > UBA12088 > CAYLHB01. The sequence continues at coordinate 2,011 of CAYLHB010000040.1, read as the reverse complement.
TGGCGACCTTGATGGCTTCAAGAGAACCGACGACGTCTGCCTTTACTACGACAGGTATGCCGAAGCGCAGGTCTTCTTCCGATGGTGTCGCGTCGATACTCGAGAGCTCGCGTGCAAAAATTGCATGCTCGCGCGCGGTTTCTTCCGCCACTTTCTTGCTGGTGACGGTGGTAAAGGGTGCGCCCACAGGCGGTATTGCCGAGAATCCGACGATAGTGACGGGGCTTGAGAATGTTGCCTCCTTGAGTTTTTTTCCACGGAAGTCCTCCAAGATACGCAGGGGTGCGTAGCTCTCACCAGCAACCACATACGCCCCCTGTGCCATCGTGCCGTTTTTTATGACGAGCGTGGCGCTAATGCCTCGCTTCGGGTCGCAGTGGCTCTCAATTACAAGCCCGGTGGCGGGTACATTGGGGTCGCCGGTGAGATTTTCGAGGTCGGCCGCGAGGAGTAGGAGGTCGAGGAGCGCGGGAATCCCCTCGCCGGTTTTTGAGCTCATCGCGGCATAGGGCACGTCGCCCCCGAGCCCCTCGAGGTATATGCCATGCTCAAGGCACGAACTTTTTGCCTTCTCAAGATTCGCGTTCGCTTTATCTATTTTGCTGAACGCCACCACATAGGGGATGTGTGCGTCGTTGATGGCGCGTAACGCTTCAAGTGTTTGTGGTTTCACCCCGTCGTCCGCCGCAATCACGAGTACTGCGAGGTCAGCGGCGTTTGAGCCACGACTGCGGAGGTGTTGGAACGCCGCGTGGCCGGGGGTGTCGAGGAAGGTGATACGACGCGATGCACCCTCGTGCTCATGCACCACCTCGTAGGCGGAGAGGTGCTGGGTGATGCCTCCCGCTTCCGTTTCCGTTACACGTGTCTTACGAATGAAGTCGAGGAGCGTTGATTTCCCATGGTCGATATGCCCCATGACGGTAATCACGGGAGGGCGGGGAACTGGAGAGTGGGACGGTGTTGCCATAGGAATAGGTGGTAGTCTCTTTTCTGCGGTGTTTGCTCATGGGGAGACTTCTTGATTGCATGCGCGTTCTCACGGTTCGAAACATGTCGGTAGTGCGAGTATAACGCGCAACGCAGGTTTTTGCAAAAAGACCACAGATTGTTATCATATGCAAATGACACACAAGGAAATGAATCAGCGCATATACCTCGACTTTGGGGCGGCAACACCGCTTGATGCCGAGGTGCGCGAGGCCATGGAGCCCTACTGGAGCGAGGTGTTTGCAAACGCTGGTTCGCTCCACAGCGATGGGCTGGCCGCTAAGCGTGCGCTCGAAGATGCACGGACCCGCATCGCGACTCTCGTGGGGGCCCAGCCTGATGAAATCGTGTTCACCTCGGGCGGCACCGAGAGCAACAACCTCGCGGTCGTAGGTTGCGTGCGTGCGCTACGTGCAAAAGGGCGGGCGTACGAGAACATGCACATTATTACTACTGCCATTGAACACTCCTCAGTCTATGACTGCGTTCGTGCGCTCCATGACGAGGGAGTGCGTGTGACGTACCTTCCAGTGGATGAGCATGGCATGCCCGACCTGCATGCGCTCGCTTCAGCGCTCACTCCCGAAACCGTGCTCGTCTCCGCCATGTACGCGAGCAACGAAATCGGTACCGTGCTTCCCCTGGCGCGTATCGGGAAGGAGGTGCGCGAGTATAGGAGGGTGCATGGTACCCTACTTCTGTTCCACACTGACGCGAGCCAAGCGTTCGCGTGGCTCCCATTGCGGGTAGGTGAGTTGGGTGTGGATCTCATGACCATAGACGGCCAGAAGGCATATGGGCCCAAAGGCGCGGGGCTTCTCTACAAGGCACGGTCGGTATCACTCGCTCCCATACTGTTTGGTGGAAAACAGGAAGGTGGTTTGCGCCCGGGCACACCAAACACCCCGCTTGTGGTGGGGCTCGCCCACGCACTTCAGTTGGCAGACAAGCAACGCGAGAGTGATGTTGCGCGTGTGCGTGAGTTGCGCGACCTCTTCATTGCGCGCGTCGCGCGTATCGA
>CAYLHB010000039.1:0-3353 GCA_964383505.1 uncultured Candidatus Saccharibacteria bacterium | reverse complement strand
GAGGCGCACCTTCTCGACCGCCTCCTCTTCAAGCGCACGCCCCTGCTCTCCCACCGTGTTATTGCCCATCACCTGCACGAACGAGATGTGCGGAAGCCATGGCTCTATGAGTCCCAGTGGGCTTTTTGGGAGTGTGGCCACCGCAAGCTCGACGTTCGCATTCTCTTCGCTACAGTACTCGACAATCGCACCCATCGCGTCGGTTGTTTCCACGTGCACGATGAGGCACATCGGACCCGCGAGAGCCCACTCTTTGAGTCGGAGATCCGGGTGTTGGAGAAGTAGGTCAATCTCGAAATCAAACTCATCCCAGTAGGGCAACCCCTCGCTTCCTTCCTGTAAAGCCGTGAAGTGCGACGTACCCTTTCCGTTGTAGGGCCAAGTCTTTGTTTTTGCGTACGTTCCGTCACAGACATCTATTTGCACTCGTGGTGCGGCTCCACGTACGCGCGCGAGCGACTCACGAAGTTCATCGAAGCTTTCGGGAAGTATTGCAGGAATAACAGTGTTCATACGTGCTTCACTGGGACACATCGTTACCGAATGATCGTGCCTCATCTATCTTCAGGATGCGGCGCAGGTGGCGCTCTTCCCCTGGGAACTCAGTCGAGAGCCAACGCACCACCGCGTCGCGCGCTTGTTCATTCGAGAGGAACCTCGCGCCGAGCGAGAGTGTATTTGCATTGTTGTGTACGCGCGAGAGGGTGATTTCGTCGAGGTCGTTCGTTTTCCCGCCATCCGACTCGCCGTTATACACCACCGCGCGCACCCCGGGGAACCTGTTGGCAACCATGGCTTCACCCTGCCCCGACCCGCCGATAATGATGGCGCGAACGGTGTCGGGATCGGCCGCGACACGCGCCGCCGCCTCGGCACAAAAGTCGGGGTAATCATCGTGCTCGTCGTACACGTGTGCACCCACGTCCATAACCTCAAACCCAAGCTCGGCCACCAAAGGTTTGAGGAACTCCTTTAGGTGAAATCCCGCGTGGTCTGATGCAAACACCACTCTACTCATCGTACGATATGTGAGCCGGTAATCACCACATGCTCCACGAGTGCCGAGACGTACCCCATCTCGTTGTCGTACCACGCGCACACCTTCACCAGGTTCCCGCCCACCACCTTCGTGAGGGCGAGGTCGGCGATAGATGCGTAGGGTTTTCCTACAATGTCGGACGAAACAATGGGTTCGTCGGTGACCGCAAACGCCTTGCGCCACCGCTCGTCGCCCGCCGCTTGACGTAAGATGCCGTTTACTTCTTCCACCGACGTATCGCGCTTCGCGAGGAAGGTCACATCGGCGATGGACCCCGTAATAACCGGTACACGCATGGCGATGCCATCGAATTTTCCGCGAAGCGAAGTGATCACCTGGGTGACCGCGTCAGCCGCGCCGGTCGTTGAGGGCACGATGTTTTGCGCCCCCGCCCTGCCACGGCGAAAGTCTTTCGCATCGGGACTATCCACAATCGCCTGCGTGGCGGTGTAGGCGTGCACCGTGTTGAGGAGTGCCTTTTCAATACCCACCGTCTCATGGAGGATTTCAATGAGCGGGGAGGCGGCATTGGTGGTACACGATGCCGTTGCGCTTATGTCGCACTCCTTGAGAGCGTCGTCATTGAGCCCCAGGAGTACCGTTGCTCCCCGTATACCAACCGGTTCGTCCTTGACCGGCGCGGTGATGACCACACGCTTTGCACCCGCCACAAGGTGCGGTTTCGACTTCTCAAAGCCGTTGAAGGCGCCCGACGACTCGACCACCACGTCTACATTGAGGTCTTTCCACGGGAGCTTGCTCGGGTCCCGCTCCTTAAACACGGGTATCTCTTTCCCATCCGCCACGAGGAGTGTCCGCCAATCGACATGCTTTGCCACCACTTCAAACGGGGGAGCACCATATGCGGAGTCATACTTGAGAAGGTAGATGAGATTGTCGACCTCACCCAAATCGTTGATTGCAACTATTTCCAAATCGTTCCGCACCATCGCGGCGCGCATAAACGCGCGTCCAATCCGCCCGAAGCCGTTTATGGCGACACGTAGAGCCATACGAGTAGTTGTTAGTAGTATGCGCCCAGTATACCAGCACATGCGTCGGTCGACTGTGCACAGTGCACGAGTTATGCACAGCCAGCCACGTCGTTAGGCACGAAGCACTTGCGTGTCGAGGAAAGTATGCTACGCTTGAATCAATATTACTCTTGCCTTGTTAACTACACTTCCATCCGAGCGTGTGAGCGTCTCGGTTTGTAGGGGTGGTGCGGGGCGATTACCAGCTCGATAACGTACTTAACTATGCCAGAACAGTCGGGGCGCCGTGGTGCCCCTCGAAAGATGAACGCTCCACGAAGGCGCGTCCCCATACGCACACTCCATGCGTTTGATGCGGAGCCGAAAGCGAGTTCACAGACGGGAGGCGGTTCACCTCAACGCAGACAACCTCCTCGGGGGCGAGCTCCCGTCGGAAGACCGCGCGCACACGGCGGACCCGTTCCACAAGGACGACAACCGCGCCGACAAGGGAGTGCGTATCCTCCACGACGACGCGAGACCAACGCTCCATTTCGACGTGTCATAAAAAGTAACAGTGAGAACGGCCCCATACTCCCCCCTGTTCCTGTAGACGGGGTGCGTGTGGTGCCGCTTGGAGGTGTGGAAGAGGTGGGAAAGAACATGCTCGTGGTGGAGACGCCGGATGACCTCATCGTGGTTGATGCGGGCTTCCAATTCATAAGCGATGAAGAGTCGCCGGGCATCGATTACGTCCTCCCCAACACCAAGTACATAGAAGACAGGCTCGACAAGGTGCGGGCGGTGGTCATTACCCACGGCCACCTCGACCACATCGGCGGCCTCCCCTACGTGCTTGAGCGCATCGGTAATCCCCCCGTCTACGCCACCGAGGTCACCGCGCTCCTCGTACAGAAGCGGCAGGAAGAGTTCCCGCACCTCCCCAAGCCCGACATACGGGTGGTGGAGCGCGAGAGTCGCATCACGGTGGGCAAGACGCCGGTGACATTTTTCCCTGTCACCCACTCGATAAGCGACTCCTGTGGTGTGTCCATCGAAACACCGCGGGGTAACATCGTCATTTCGGGCGACCTCAAGCTTGAGCACGATGACGGCACACCGAGCGAGCGCGAGGTGAAGACGTGGGGGAAGATAGGCAAGTCGCACAACATTCTCCTCGTGGCGGACAGCACCAATGCCGAAAAAACGGGTTTCAGTATTCCGGAAAAAACGGTGCACCACACCATCGCCGACCACATGCGCGAGGCGAAGGGGCGCATCATTATCGGCACCTTCGCGAGCCAGTTTGAGCGCATGATACATATCATCGGCGTTGCCGA
>CAYLHB010000038.1:0-3545 GCA_964383505.1 uncultured Candidatus Saccharibacteria bacterium | reverse complement strand
CAGTAGACCCAAGGGTTCAATGATAGATAAGTGGTACTTTTTCTTCCGATTTATCGTGGGCATACGTTGTCAAGGAGTGGACGATTGCCTGAATATCTTCGTCCGTAAGTACGTGGCTCTGAAAGTAACGATGTAGTATCTTTCCAATGGCGGCTGTACTGAACACATACACGCCATCTTCACGAATCACCTGCTCTGTGAGCCACGGTTCAACCTTCCATCGCGGATAGGTGAGTATGGGAGTAACACTGAAGGTTTTTCCCATACGCTCCTTCAATAGTTTTTTCAATGATTCGGCGTTATCTTGTACCTGTCGAATCTCTTTTTCGATATCTCTCTTATCATTAATCTTTTCATTTCTCGATTTACGTCTGGTCTTAGTTTCCACCACAAACACTCCTGTCGGCCCCACGAGCACATGGTCGATGTTGAAACGCTTTCCTTCTTTCGGGGTGAACACAAGGTCGTGCACTGGAGTGTAGCCGTAGGGAAGAAGCTCTTCGAGACAACGTGCAACAAACTTCTCACCCGCCCTTCCTAACGCCAGATTGTCAAACTTCTTTTCATATCTCTTATATGTTACCCATAAGGCGGCACCAAAAACTGCGGTGAGTGCGACATCAAACGTAATAGGCGAGCGTACGGTAGTGTCCGTCTTGAGTGTACCGACAACATACCCAAGAAAATATGTGAACGCAGAAAATACAAGGAAAAACAAAAAAACCGCTTAAGCATCATTTCCATCAACGAATCACCCGCGGACCTGGTGTAGTCTTCTTTGCGAAGGGGATTATGTGGTATACCCATGCGGTAAAGTATCGCATGGACTTTTGTCTTCTCACCCATTTATCAACACAAGGACACACCCCTCTCACTGCCCCTCAATTAGAAAAAATGGTTTATGTCAATAACCGACACCAAATAAGGTGTAATAAGGGCCTGCAGTGCGCAGGCCCTTATCTACTCTTTAACATTAAACCTCATATGAGGTTTCCAGTACGAGCTTCAACAACAAGAAGGTAATCGCGCCAACATTCCTCGATAACAAGACCGAGCAATCCCTTTCGACCCTTGAGGCTCATACCCAATGGAGAGATTCTGCGTGTAAGAAGACTGGCATGGACATGGAGCGTGCCCAGAGGATCAGTCGGTTCACTATTTGGATAGCCCCAAAGGATAAAACGTACTTGATCCAAGCAACACTCTTGTGGATATGCATGTAAAAGCAAACCCAACAAAGTTGTTTGGAATGGTGTTAGCTTCACCTCCATTCCCCCACGGCAAATTCTCCTGTTTTTTTTTGAGTAACTAATTCCTCCTTTTGTGATGAGGTTCGGGACCAGAAGCGTGTGACACTCCATACATCTCAAACCAGTACCAACGTCAGTTTCACACACATTTTCACACACATCTTGTGACAATCTTAATGGTTTGATTTCTCTTGCCATATGGGGAAGGTCAGTAATGACAAGTGTTCGAAATCCACCCTCACGCATTACGGCACGCTGACCTTTGATACGTAATCCCAGTTGCGCAATGTCTTTGTTCATTTCACTTGTGATTACAGTAAGCACCCTCACACGATTCGCCGCTCCCTTGTTGTCGCCATCACCCCAAACCGCAGCGATTTGTTGTTCTTGATACACTGGATGCGGGTGCCTCCGCAACACGACGGCGAACAGTCTTGTCTGTAGTGGTTGCAAAAGCACTGTCTGTTCATCACGAGTAACTTTATTCCTATCCACGTCCAGTTTGACTGGACCATTCACTACCACACTGGACGCTAGTGAAGTTCCACACACCACACACTTTAGAGCCATGCTATTCTCCATACTTCTGGCCACATCACTCTCAATGTTTGCCACATTGAGCTACGGTAGTAACAAAGAACAAACTGACGGTATCATAGGATTATCTTTAAATAAGTCAATTTACAGTCCACAAGCCGTGTCGTAGATTTTCACCCCCTCCACTCCCTTTCGGGCAACCGTTCGATGGTATAGCGAAGCATGGTACGGGGCATTTGTGCGTTCTGCCGCAAAACTATATACTTTTTTCCTGTTTCAATTCGTGGGTCTTGCACGCGAACTGCAAGAGGTGTTAGGTACGCAAGTAGACCTGGTGTCTGAAAAAAGTTTGAGTCCTTACCTACGAGACTCGATACTTCGCGAGGCAACCGTTTTCTATGAAGGATGATATCGCATACTTGCGGCATGGTTCTGGTATCTCGGATGTATAAAAAATAAACGGGCTCCGAAGAGCCCGTTGAGGTAGTGTAGCAGCTAGCCGCTGCACTATTAATTTTTCCGTCTGTTCCAGAACACCGCCTGGGTAAGGAGGCCGGCCACCACGGTACCGACTGCAATGACGAACAGCTCGCCACCGTAATCGACAAATGGTCCGATGACCCAAAAGTCACCCAGGATATCGTCCAGTGGTTCAACTGCCGGCACTGACCACGCAAGCAAGGGGCCGACGGTAAGCACGAGCTTCTTGTAAAGACCTGTGACAGTCTCTCGGTACCAGATTCTCTGTTGGGTGAAGGCCCAGGCGACAAAGAGCCCTGCGCCCATGACCCACCAATCTCCACCAGCGTCGAGCAACCAGCCGATGAGTGGCACGCTCGTTGCCGCATCATCAAAGAGCTCGACCGCAGGAATGGTGCCAGCGAGAACCACCGCGACCTCGCCGACCGCTCGTCGATACCACGACCTCACCACGTCCCACATAGGATTACGCCTCGACCCCACCGCCGCCCGAATCATCGGGAGTGTCGGCGGCCTGAATCATGCGATTGACGATCGCGAGCGCTTCGTCCATACGGAGACGAGAGCCATCGGGGGCGTGGGCTGACTGCCTCAGTACGTTCGCCATCTGGGCTCGAGCGTCCACCGAAATAATGCTGTGAAGAGACATAAATTTCTCCGCACGGCCTTTCAGGGTCTCCACACCCACCCTCACCTTTCCACCAACACCCTCGGCTGCATCCGCAACCGCATCTGCGGCTCCTGCCACAGCGTCCTTCAAACGATCCAGAAGTCCCATGGACTCACTCCTGTCATGAAAGGGAAACGTGGGCCGACACATGCCGGCCCTGATTACTGCTCCCAAATTCTATCGAGTCGACCGTTAGTCTTTTGGAGCCACGGCCGCTTTGATTGCAGACTCCGCTCGTTTGGCCGCCTCCGTGAAGACGTCAAGTGCACGCGAATTGCCGTATGCGAAATCCTTGCTCGCAACCAAGGCAGCCGGGACGGTCACCGTTGTGATGTTACTCGTGAACCAGCCCGTTGTGGGGATTTTGCCCTCCTCGTAGATTGCCGAGCCGGTTTGGTCAACTGCCGCCCGATAAAATCCGCGCGGCAACGCAACGCGAAGAAACTTGAAGGCTTTCTTGCCAGTGGTCGAGTCCACCTCTTCGCTGAGACGGCGCACGGTTTCGCTGTTTGGCGCATCCATGATGGCGTACGCCATCACCTGCTTGGATTTCAGAGTTAAAGAAACTTTTTAGTTGCTCAATTTGCTATAGTACGGCTCTATTAAGA
>CAYLHB010000037.1:0-3683 GCA_964383505.1 uncultured Candidatus Saccharibacteria bacterium | reverse complement strand
CGCATTATAGAAAAGACGATTGTGGTACCCGACCGGCTCGTCAATTTTGTTGTTGAAAATACTTGACCATGTCATATTCATGTGCTACTTTTCCAACTACACTGATTTTGCACACACTTTATTCACTTGCGCGTTTCAATATCTATGACACAAAAAATAACATTTAAGCCCAAACAGGTCGTGAAGCGACTGTTGGGTGTTTTGCCCGAACGGGCTCGTGATGTGGTCGTACGACGGTATGGGCTCAATGATGTGGCTCCCGCCACGCTTGAGGCAATTGGCCAAGAGTACGGTATTACGCGTGAGCGCGTACGACAGATTGAGAACTACGCACTCGCCTCCATACGTAAGGCTGACGTCTACGCAAGTGAGCAGGCGTCGCTTGATGAGCTGAAAGAATGTATCCGCGCAATGGGTGGCATTGTGACAGAGGAGGAGCTTCTTGGTGCGCTCGCGAAGGATGAGTCGACAAAAAACCATATCCATTTTCTTCTTGTGCTCGGCGACGCATTCATTCGTGAGAAGGAGACGGACGAGTTTCACCACCGCTGGCACATAGACCCCGACCTTGCGGAACAGGTGCATGATTCACTGCGTCGGCTGTACGATTCGCTTGCAGATGATGAGCTTATACCCGAGTCTGAACTCATTGACCACTTCCTCACTGAGGTACGTGAGCTTAACCAAGAATTGAAAAATGACGAAATTCTCCAGCGTTGGATCTCACTTAGTAAGCAGATAGGAAAGAATCCGCTCGGTGAGTGGGGAAAGGCGCACAGCCCGAATGTTCGCGCGAAAGGGATGCGCGACTTCGCGTACTTGGTCATTAAGCGTCATGGTTCACCTATGCATTTTCGCGAAGTGGCACAGACCATAAGTGAGCTGTTTAAACGAAAGGCGCACGAAGCGACCTGTCATAACGAGCTCATCAAGGATGATCGCTTTGTGCTCGTAGGTCGAGGTATTTATGCGCTTAAGGAGTGGGGCTATGCTTCTGGCCCGGTTAAAGAAGTAATAACAAGCATTCTTTCACGGCGAGGACCACTTACGCGCGATGAGATAGTAGAGGCTGTTCGCAAGGAGCGCTACGTCAAAGACAACACTATACTTATCAATCTTCAGGATACCTCTCGATTCGTGCGCGATGCAGATGGAAGGTATGCGCTCAAAAGCGACACAAAGTAGAGGACCGTGCATATCTTCACTTAGGTTTGGTGCTATACTTTAAAGCATGGACCCTGTGTCGGCACCTTTCATAGAGGGGCCCTCGTTAGTGAGAGTGGTTGATGCACTCTCACTGTTGTTGAGGTACAGCCCATATTGGGCGCCACCTGTTTTGCTGGTTGGCTTTTGGAACGTCTGGATGCGATACGTGCGCGCACAGTTCATTGCGGCACAACCAATGTGCCTTCTCGAGCTTCGCCTCCCGCAAGAAATCTTTAAGTCGCCCGCGGCGATGCAAGCGGCTCTCGACGGTATGCATATTTCTGGTGGCGAAAGCACGTTTTACGATCGCATGTGGCTTGGTAAGGTGCGTACGTGGTACTCCTTTGAACTTGTGTCGCTCGAGGGTCAAGTCCACTTCTACATTTGGACACGTAAAGCATTTAAACGGCAGGTTGAGCGCCACCTCTACGCGTACTATCCGGAAATTGAAGTTACGGAAGTGCCCGACTACACCACCTCGGTGCGAGTCGCGCTCGACACTCACGAGCTGTGGGGTTCCGATTTCGTGCTCACTCAACCGGACCCATACCCCATACGTACGTACATCGACTACAAGCTGGAGTCGAGTGCGACAAAAGAGGAACAAAAAACCGACCCGCTTGCAGGTGTTGTTGAGCTTCTAGGTTCTATGGGTAGCGGGGAGTATATGTGGATTCAAATCCTTGCACGCCCCCACAAGGCGGAGCCCGACTTTACATTCGGTACAATGCGTCAGGTTGCGGTGGTGTCGAAGGCGGCGAAAGAAATACAAAAAATCCGCTCGAATCCGGAAGAGACTGTGATACTCTCCGACGGAAAAGTGGGAAAAATGCTCTCGAAGCAACAGCTTCAGTCAATAGAGGCGATTAGTCGAAACACGTACGAGTCGCATCCGTGGGATGTAGGTATACGCGGAATATATTTAGCGGAAAAAGATAAGTTTGATGGCCCGAATATTCCTTCACTTATCAATGCGTTCAAACAGTTTCAATCACCGCGATCAAATGGGTTCAAACCTGTGCGTTGGCTAGCTAAGTACGACTACCCTTGGCAGGACTACCGCGGAGTACGACAGGCTGCTGACAAACTTCGAGTGCTCCATGCGTATCGTTTGAGAAGCTGGTTCCATAGTCCATACAAGTTTCGTGCATTCATACTTTCAAGCGAGGAACTCGCGACATTGTTTCATCCACCGGGGTCCGTGGTGCAAACGCCAACCCTTGGTCGCACTACATCCACTCGTTCGCAAGCGCCTGCCAACTTGCCTGTATAGTATATGCAGATGACACACATCCAGACTCTCTATCGTTCAGTACACAATCTCGTTCGTGTGTATGCGTCGGTTATCTTTACCCACGCAGTACCTATTGTGCTCGGGGTACTGGTGTGTGCTTCCGCGTGGGCGTATGCGGGTTGTTTCCGACCGCCGGCTTCATTTCCGGTGCACACCATCATCACCATAGGGGAGGGAGCTTCAGTGCAAGAGGTTGCGACGATGCTCGCGTCAAAAGAGGTTGTCCAGAGTAGCATGGCACTCATACTTGCACTGCGTTTCTATGAGGGTGACACGTTGGTGAAAGCGGGTGATTACTACTTCAGTAGGTCACTCACGCTTACCGAGGTGGCTGAGCGCCTCATGCAAGGGGATTTCGGACTTCAACCCGTAAAGGTGACCATCCCCGAGGGTGCAACCACTTACGAAATTGCCGAAAAGTTTTCCGGTACTTTTGTACGATTCGATGCGCCCACATTTCTCTTGCTCGCGGAGCGCAAAGAGGGATATTTGTTTCCGGATACCTACTTATTTCTCCCCAATGCAACCGCTCAACAGGTGATTGATGCACTTGAGCGAAATTTCTATGAAAAAATCGAAACACTTGGAAGTACCGTTGCATCCTCAGATAGGTCGCTTTCTGAAATTGTGACCATGGCGTCACTTCTCGAGAAAGAGGCTAGCGACCACGAAGAGCGAAGGAAAATTGCGGGCGTCCTTTGGCGCAGAATTGAGGTGGGAATGCCTCTACAAGTGGATGCGGTGTTCGGCTACATCAATGCCACCTCCACCTTCAGCCCTCGCTACTCGGACCTCGAGGTGGATTCCCCATACAACACTTATTTACATAAAGGTTTGCCACCCGGTCCCATCGCAAACCCCGGCCTCTCGTCACTTGAGGCGGCTCTCACGCCTCTACCAACCGATGCGCTCTACTACCTCCATGGCAATGATGGGAGACTTCATATCGCACGTACATTTGATGAACATGTGCGGAATAAGCACACCTATCTTAGGTAGTCGCAGTCCATACTATTTCGCGCTACACCGCCCCTGAGCATCCCCTAGACACTTGTGCGCGCCCTTCCTGGAGTACGTACTTCAAAGCTCATAGCACTTTTTCCACATCCACTCACACAGCCCCCATTTTTTTTTTTTACCTCCCCTGTTGTACTATACCGAGTATGGATACTGGCGATAGTAT
>CAYLHB010000036.1:0-4023 GCA_964383505.1 uncultured Candidatus Saccharibacteria bacterium | reverse complement strand
CACACTCTCATCGTTACCACCTGGAAAGAGCATGTCACCGAAGTAGAGACACTCTTCCTTGCGCCAGCCCTTGTGCTCGATGAGTCGAGCCACGTTGTAGCCCTTGTTTCGTCCACGCTTGAAGTAATCAAGGCACGTGGTGCCTGCGATACGCACCTCGATTGCATCTGATGTGAGCGGGTATTCGGCGAGGAGCTGTGTCCGCAGTGCGCGGTCGGCATCAATGCGCTCTTTTTCCGCAACCGGTGCGTGATGGCCAAATATCGAAAAGCTTATCTGGCACCCCCTATCTTCTACAAGGTCGGCTTCGTCATACACGGGCCATGTGCGGGGAATGGAGTCTATGTGTGCGTACACCGTGGCTTTCTCTTCCTGTGAGAGTACATCGTGCCAAAGCGTCACGTCCCCCTCCACCGTGTGGTTGCCGTTTTGTCCCATCACGATGCAGTCGAGCCCATCGAGCTGAAACCGTATCTGCTCGACGCTCGCACCGGAAATGACCGCCACGGTTTGGGGCAGTGCAGTGAGCGCTCGCTTCATCGCGGGCTCGATTTTCGACCGACTCCTTGTGAGGGTGTTGTCGAGATCAAAGAAGTAGTGCGCGTATGTACGCTCGGTCATGTATGTGGTAGAATATGCGTATAAAGGATGTCACTTCAAGTATGCCACCAACACGCTTTTCTCCCAAAGATTTCTTCCTCTGGCTCGGTACAATGGTCTCCCTCTACGTGTCGGTCGCCTCACTCCTCGTGCTCTTGTTCAACTTCATCAACGTACTTTTCCCCGACCCGCTTGAGGCGCGCTACTACGACCCCTACTCGGGCCCTATACGCTTCGCAATGGCGACGCTCCTCGTTGTGTTTCCCATTTTTGTCTACCTCACACGGCTCGTGCACGAAGAGATACGCCACATCCCGGAGAAGCGCGAGTACGTTGTACGGAAGTGGCTTGTTTACCTTACCCTCTTTATCGCGGGTATTGCGATTGCGGGTGACCTCATTGCGCTCGTAAACGAGTTCCTCAACGGCGACATTACCACACGTTTTCTCGCGAAGGTTGGCGTGGTGCTTGTGGTGACCGGCGGAGGATTCTGGTACTACCTGAATGAGATACGGGGCAGGTGGGAGACCGACGTGCGCCTCTCGCAGGGTATCGGGGTGGGGGTCTCGCTCGCAATCATTGCAACACTTGTCGGCGGCTTCTTTACCGCGGGTTCACCCATGGATGCGCGGGATGTGCGGTTTGATGAGCAGAAGCTTAGCGACCTTGGCATACTCCAGTCGCAGGTGGGGGACTACTACCGCGCGAAGCGCAATGTTCCCATGGTACTCGATGACCTTTCGAGCAACTTGTACTTCACCATGCCTGTCGACCCGCAAACAGAGGAGCCGTATGGATACGAGCGTACGAGCACCACCACGTTCAAGCTCTGTGCCACGTTCAACCGCGCAAGCGAAGATGCGCCCCATGGCATCTCACGACCCTCAATAGGAGGAGTTGTGGACGAGCGGTGGGACCACGGAAGCGGGTACCACTGCTTTACCCGCGAGCTTGACCCTGCATTTTTCCCGCCGCTTGAGGGTGGGATAACGAAGCCGATGCCGGTTTTCTAGCGCATCATGCGGGAGTTCGACCACAGGGAGATAGAACGTAGGTGGAAAGCGGTGTGGGAGAGCGCTCAACAAGAGACTGCCTCACCGAAAAAGACTGCGGCGAAGAAGTCCTACCTCCTCGTTGAGTTTCCCTACCCGTCGGGCTCGGGCCTCCACACCGGCCACGTGCGAAGCTACACCGCCATGGACGTGGTGGCGCGGAAGCGCAGGGGAGAGGGAGAGGACGTGCTCTACCCCATTGGCTGGGACGCGTTCGGGCTTCCGACGGAAAACTACGCAATTAAAACGAGCAGGGACCCGCGCGACGTTACCAAAGAGAACACCGACACGTTTCGGCGTCAGCTCAAATCGCTCGGCATCTCGTTTGACTGGGAGCGGGAAATAAACACCACCGATCCACGCTACTACAAGTGGACGCAGTGGATATTCCTCCAACTCTTTAAGAAGGGCCTTGCGTACAAAGCAAAAACGGCAATCAACTGGTGCCCAAAGTGCAAAATAGGGCTCGCGAATGAAGAGGTGGTGGATGGCGCGTGCGAGCGGTGTGGCCACAGCCCCGTCGAGAAGCGCGAGAAGGAGCAGTGGATGCTCGCGATTACGAAGTACGCGCAAAGGCTCTACGACGACCTCGACACCGTGGACTACATCGAGCGCGCGAAGGTTCAACAGAGAAATTGGATAGGCCCGAGCGAAGGAGCTGAGCTCGAGTTCGAAATTATAAATCAAAGTGCAAAAATCAAAGTGTTCACAACCCGCCCGGACACGCTCTACGGCGTAACGTACCTCGTGCTCGCTCCGGAGCACCCACTCGTCGCAGAGCTCAAACAAGGTGCGGAGAACGAAGGCGAGATCGATACCTATGTGGCGGATGCGCGAAAGAAGACCGAGATAGAGCGCAGTGCAGAGGGAAGGGAAAAAACTGGGGTGGAGCTTAAGGGTGTGCGTGCAAAGAATCCTGCAAACGGCGAAGAATTACCCATCTGGGTCGCCGACTACGTGCTTGCAACCTACGGGACGGGTGCCATCATGGCGGTACCTGCGCACGACGAGCGCGACTACGCGTTTGCGCAGAAGTTCTCCATGCCTGTAAAAAAGGTCGTTCAAGCAGATGATGACGACCGTTCCGTGCCGTATACGGGCAGGGGCACACTCGTGAATTCTGATTCGTTCAGTGGCATGGCAAGTGATAAGGCGAACGTTAAAATCATCGAACATGTGGGTGGCATCCCGGTAACTCGGTACAAGATCCGCGACTGGGTGTTTTCACGCCAACGCTACTGGGGAGAACCGATTCCGATGGTCTACTGTAAGAAAGACGGATGGGTGCCGGTACCAGAACACGAGCTTCCCGTGGAGCTCCCCCATGTTGCGAAGTATGAACCAACCGATACGGGTGAGAGCCCGCTTGCGACTATGGAGGAGTGGGTAGCGACGACGTGTCCGGTCTGTGGAGGCCTTGCACGTCGCGAGACCGACGTGATGCCCAACTGGGCCGGCTCATCGTGGTACTACCTGCGCTACTGCGACCCGCACAACGAGATCGCGTTTGCGGATAAAACGAAGCTTGCGTACTGGACCCCGGTTGATTGGTACAACGGCGGTATGGAGCACACGGTGCTCCACCTCCTCTACTCACGCTTCTGGCACAAGTTCCTCTACGACATAGGTGTCGTCCCCACATCGGAGCCGTACACGAAGCGTACGAGCCACGGCCTTATACTCGCCGAGGGGGGCGAGAAGATGAGTAAATCGAAGGGTAACGTGGTGAACCCGGACGACATTGTGGAGCGTTTTGGAGCCGACTCCTTGCGTGTGTACGAAATGTTCATGGGACCGTTCGACCAGGCAATCGCATGGTCGGAGGACGGGCTTGTGGGTGCACGACGATTCCTTGAGCGCGTCGTCAAACTCTCGCACAAAGTGGAGAAGGAAGGGGGAGTACGAATGTCGGAGTCAGGTACGATACTCCTCCATACTTCCATACAAAAAGTGAGCGACGATATCGAACAGCTCAAAATGAATACCGCGGTAAGCCAGCTCATGATACTCACCAATGCGCTCGAGAAGGAGGAGAAGGTGTCTACCGAAGCGTTCGACATACTGGTGCGCCTCCTCGCTCCCTTTGCGCCCTTTCTCACCGAAGAGCTGTGGTCACGGACGGGCCACACAGAGAGTGTGCACCACGCCTCATGGCCCACAGCGGATGAAAAGGTGCTTGCGGGTGCGCAGTCCACGGTCGTCGTGCAGGTAAACGGGAAGACGCGTGGGAGCTTTTCCGTACCTCGAGGCACCCCAAACGACACACTCATCGATCGCGCTCGGGAGCTCCCCGGGGTACTTCGCCACACTGAAGGTCGCATTATAGAAAAGACGATTGTGGTACCCGACCGGCTCGTCAATTTTGTTGTTG
>CAYLHB010000035.1:0-4138 GCA_964383505.1 uncultured Candidatus Saccharibacteria bacterium | reverse complement strand
ACACTGCTTCATTTTGCTATGTCCAAGAAAAATACCCCTTTCTCGCCACTTATCCACACCACTTTATTCTCGACCTTGCAAAGAGCGGGTATACTATCGCTACAGCTTGTCCCATGCAGAAATGCAGTGACTTGCCACCATCACGTCTGCCAAGAGCAGTTGGTCTTATGTTGTGTTTATAAACCATTATCAATAGTATCATGCACATGTTAGCACTCGTACTTGCACTACGGTCGCAGAAGACTCTCGCGATCGTGACACTCGTGGCACTCATCGTGTGGGCGGTGGGCTTGCCATTCTTTATTCATCGCGCACAGGCGGTTCAGCTTGGTGAAGTGAAGGACACTTTATCGGACTCGGACATCAGTGCCCCCGCGAACCATCTAATCGAATTCATCACCCCTAACGGCCTGGTGGCAAACGGTATGACCATTACCGTCACATTCCCTGCTCTTTTCAACCTCACTGGTCTCACTGAGGACGATGTAGACATACTCGATGATGGTGTACAGCTCACCACCGCCGCGACGTGCCCCGGCACAAACTTCGGTGCATCGTTTTCCGGTCAGGTGCTTACTCTCACCAACTGTGCCACAGGTGGCGTAACGGTGGCGAGCTCCTCAAAAATAAGCATCTTCATCGGCACTTCAGCATCTAGTTCGGGTACCGGCGCAAACCAAATAGACAACCCAAACGCCTCGAACGACTACGAAATCGACATCGCGGGCACATTCCCCGACAGTGGTAGTACCCGCGTGTTTATTATTGATGACGTGACCGTTACCGCGGAAGTTGATACAACGCTCGACTTCGTCATTGCTCCTGTTGGTTCCGGACAAAGTATAAACGGCGATGCGGTGAACACCTTTACGGCATCGTTCGCCACGTCTATGCCGTTTGGAGTGGTGTCACCAGGTGTGGGTGGCCGCAAAACACTTGGACAACAGCTCAATGTCACCACCAACGCCGCAAACGGCTTTACTGTGACCGTACAGGCAGACCAGACACTCACCAGCGCGTCAACGGCAACTATTGATCTGTTTGATAATGGTACTGCAACTCCAACTCCTGTTGCGTGGACTTCTCCCGCTGGAGATTTGGGTGTACCCGATACCTATGGTCACTGGGGTCTCACGAGCGAAGACGCCGATCTCAACGGTGATGAGTTCGGTTCTGCGCTCTATGTAGGTAACTTCGTTGCCACACCTCGTGTCGTGTTCCATCACGATGAGCCCGCCGACGGCAATACTGCAAACATCGGTACAACTCGTGTAGGCTACAAAATCGAGATTGACGAGCTGCAAGAAGCTGCAAACGACTACACCGCAACACTCACGTACGTCTGTACGCCTTCCTTCTAGTTTCTCCATGCAGGTAGTGTGCTAACCACGAAGCTCCGCGCGCTACTAGGTGGGCGGAGCTTTCGGGTGGAACTGTACTGTGCATATAACTACTGTATAACTACTTGTGAATAATACGACCCTTATGTTTTATCGAACAATTGCGCTTTTAGTGTTTTGCGCGGGAGTATTGTTGGGGGCATTGGGAGAGCATGCGCGCGCGCAAGATACCGTGGGCGTCAAGGTGGGGCCGGCGCTCACTGAGCTTACAGTTGACCCGGGTACGGTACTCACCGAACAGGTGTCAGTGACCAATGTGACCGATTTGACCCAGACGTACACGTTTCGAACGCGCAACGTGAAGAGTGTTGCTGAAAATGGTACGCCGGTGTTCGCGGAGGGGGTGGATGAGAGTGGGGGGCTTGCGTCTTGGATAGAGCTTGTCGAGGGTTCCATTACTGTAGCGCCCGGTGAGACAAAATTTACCAGTTATCGTATTACGGTACCAAGCGATGCATCTCCTGGAGGTCACTATGGAGGTGTGTTTGTGGTGCGTGATGCAGACCCCATTGAGGGTCAGGGTGCGAGCGTGGGGTACCAGGTGGGTGCACTCATTATTCTTACGGTGAGTGGTGATGTGGTAGAGAAGGCGAGCATACGGGAATTTTCCTCCACACAAAGCATCTACACCGAAGCTGATGTGGCATTTAAACTGCGTATGCTCAATGAGGGTACGGTGCACGTGCGACCTGTGGGCGTGGTGAGCATCCTCGACATGTTTGGGCGTGAGGTGGCAGATGTGAAAGTGAATGACAGCGGCGGTATGCTCATCCCAAAGGCGGAGCGCACGTACCCCATTGAGTGGAAGGATGATGCGTTTCGTATCGGGCGCTTCAAGGCTGAGGTGACCCTTGCGTTTGGTGAGAATGGTTCGCAGAATGCGCAGAGTGATCTAACATTCTGGATAATTCCCTACAAGGAGCTCGGTATTGCGGTGGCGGTACTCCTCGGTCTCGCGCTCCTGGCGTACGGCTTTGTGCGGCTCACGGTGCGGCGCGCACTCCGTAAAGCGGGACATGCGGTGACGACGGTGCGCACCGAGCAAACACTTGGCGCACGAATGGCGAAAACGGCTGTCACGCTCCTCACCATCATTCTCTTCGCTCTTCTTGTGATAGGACTGTTCTATAGTTGATTAGGACGTACGCAATCGGCGAATTTCTTCGTTGCTTTCTTCACTCAAATCCTCACCGTAGCTATAGTACACCTCGGCTTTTCGCTCCTCAGCGCCTCAAACTTCATCCAATCCCGTACATCCTAATTGATGAAACATTTCCAATGTCCAATATCCAATTTCCATGCTTCCCGCAAAAGAGAGGTGTGCACCTACTACACAAAGTGGGCCCACAGAATTGGAAATTAGTAATTGGTTATTTGTAATTCAGTGTACATTTGTAGTGGTCCTCAGACCCCAAGAGTAGTACAATGAACTTGTCTCAAACACTTTCCTCACTTGTATGATGTGGCGCTACAGTGTGCACGAAACAAAAACGCTCCTCATGGGGACGCTTGTGGTGGCTGGTGTCTATGGGGCACTCCTCTCACAATCGTTTGACATTGAAATGTCGTCAAATCGCTTGACTGGCAATACTGTTGGCATCACGGCGGGTGTTGCACCGAACGAATTGAACACCAAAGCACTTGCGCTCCTGGAGCGCGAGCGGGCGCTCGAAGCGCGTGAAGCGTCCCTCGACACGGCACAGGTGGCTACAAAGACTGATCGCACGGCACTCATTTTCTCATCGGTGGTGGGGCTCATCCTCCTCGGGCTCATTCTCCTCAACTTCTACCTCGACGGCATGCGGCGGGGTACCGTTCGCTAATTGGAGAACATACCTAAAGTGTGGTGGATAGTTTGGTAGGGCGCAAAGGTACGGGGGTGTAGAATGTAGGTACCCCCCTGATATGCGACGAGCGCTCATGACAGGCGCGGTCGTGGTGTTGAGTACCGTGCTTGCAACACTTGCCACACATGCGATTGATTTTCGCGCTAACCTCGCGCACTCGCTCCTCGGCATGGTCTTGAGTTCCCGCACATCTCCCGCCCCCTGTCCCGACGGCATGACGCTTGTCGCGGGAGGTGAGGGCGATTTTTGTATCGACCGATTTGAAGCGTCCCCTCGACGTGAATGCCTCTTCGATGTCCCGCAGAGTACCGAGCAGTCGTCGGCAAACCTCCACATCGATGGGTGCGCCGCGGAGAGCAAGGAGGGATCTATTCCGTGGCGTAGCGTCACGCAAGCCCAAGCGAAGGAGGCGTGCGTGCGCGCCGGCAAGCGGCTTCCCACACCACATGAGTGGTACCGCGCCGCGCTCGGTACGGAAGACCTCGGCTCCGCCTCGGGGCGCCTCGATTGCCAGCTCTCGAAAAACAGAGGTCCGGGTACGGTGGCGGCGGAAGTGAACCAATGCGTCTCATCTGTGGGGGCATACGACATGGTGGGAAACAGTTGGGAGTGGGTGGATGCGACTATTGACACGGGTCTCTACCGCGACCGCGCACTTCCCGAAAGCGGCTTTGTGACCGAAGTGGACCAGTTCGACGGCATGCCGATTACGACAAACGCTACCTCAAGCAAGATGTTTGGTCACGACAGTGCGTACATTGATGCCGATGAGCCGGTGGGACTTATGCGCGGGGGCGGGTTCAGCTCGGGAACCGATGGGGGCGTGTATGCTATCTACACCGCGAAGCGCGAGTTTGCCGGCGGTGGGGTTGGGTTTCGATGCGTGAAAGA
>CAYLHB010000034.1:0-4389 GCA_964383505.1 uncultured Candidatus Saccharibacteria bacterium | reverse complement strand
ACTGCTACACTATGAGCAACTACCAGAAGAGTGCAAAAGTACCTGCGGTCATACACGCGAAATTCCTCTCGGTCGCTCGTGAGGTGCCGTGGCGCGGAGATGTTGCCTCGCTCAACTACATCCTCACGTCAAGCGGGTGGCGCCAAGAACACAACGGTTTTTCTCACCAAAACCCTGGTTTTATAGACGGTATGCTTCAGCGACAAGGCAACTTTGTGCACGTCTACTTTCCTGCGGATGGCAACAGCACACTCGCGGTACTTCACCGTGCGCTCGCCTCAAAGAAGGAAATCAATGTTATTGTGGCCGGTAAGACGGTGGAGCCGCGCTGGAGAACGATGGAAGAAGCCGAGCGGGACCTCGAAAATGGCATCAACGTGTGGGAGTTCGCCTCGCACGAGGACCCCCCACGTGGTGTTGGTTGGAGCGGGAGACTACCTCACAAAGGAGGCGCTCGCCGCTATCGACATACTACGCAAAGACGTACCCACGCTTCGTACGCGTTTTGTGAACATCCTCACCCTCTCGTCGCGAGGCATCGGTGTGCCCGAAGTAGAAGGGGGACACCGTGATCTCGATCTGTACTTCACAAAGGAACGTCCGGTGATTATCAACTTCCATGGTTACCCGCAGACCATCAAACAAACACTGTTTGACTACGGGTACTCGTCGAGTCGTTTTTTCATTCATGGGTACGAGGAGAGCGGCTCCACTACGACACCGTTTGACATGCACGTTCGTAATGGAACCGACCGCTACACACTTGCACGCGAAGCGGTGGAGCAGGGCTGTGCGCAGGGGGCTTTGTCGCGCAGTGATGCGGACATGCTTGCCGCGAAGTACACGCGCGTGCTCAAGGAACACCGCACCTACATCATTGAGTATGGTGTGGATCCCGAGCATATCGAAAACTGGCAATGGAGCACCTCGCGCTAAACATTGGGTTATCGTCAAAAAAATACACTTTCCGCAGTGCGGAAGGTGTGGTGGTGAAGAAGGTGGCGGTACGAAGGCACGACGGGTTTTATTGGGAGGAGGGGAGCGGAGCACAGTACCCGATGAGTGAAGAGGACTACCGAATTGCGGGAATACACTTCGTACGGGAACTCACGCGTCGCGACGATGTCACGAGTGAACCCGCAACGTGGCAGGTGAGCATTCGGTTGGTGGTGCCGGGGACGTACTACCGCACGCATCGTCGTGTCACAGACGAGCTACTGGAACGGCTCGAAAAAGACCGTATGCGCGACCCTGTGCACATCGATCCTTTTTTAGGTGAGGTGGCGGTCTTTCGTGAGGCGTTTCCCGCACTTTCCATGGTGGCGGTGTCCGACACTGCATTCCACGCTACAGTACCGCGCCATGAGAGTGTGCTCGCACTGCCCGAGGCGTGGTGCAACGAGTACAACCTCATGCGTTTCGGTTACCACGGGCTCGCGCTCCAGTCAGTGGTTCACCAATTAAGAGATAAAGGGCTACTCGTGCCACGGACGGTTGTCTGCCACCTGGGAAGCGGGTCGAGCGTGACCGCGCTTTTCAACGGGGAGAGTGTCGCATCAAGTATGGGGTACGCACCCCTTGAAGGGGTACCCATGAGCACGCGCGCGGGCGATGTGCCTGTTGGTGCACTTCTTGAGATACTGCGGCATGTGTCCTACGAGGAGGTGGCGCGTGCCCTTTACCATGAGAGTGGCCTCCTTGCCCTCTCTGGCTATACCGCTGACATGGAGGTATTGGTGCACGAACGTACACACCGACCGGAGGCGCAGTATGCGCTCGATGTGTACGTGCACCGTGTCGCCTGTGCGGTCGGCACACACGCAGTCGCATTGGGAGGTCTTGACCTTGTGGTATTTTCCGGAGGTATCGGCGAGCGGTCTCATTATGTGCGTGAACGTGTCGCTCATGCGCTTGAATTTCTCCGGGTACACCTCAATAGCCAGAAAAACGAGCACGCGGAACCGCTCTGCTCGCTCGAAGAGGACAATTCGCACGTATCTATACTTGTAGTCCACCCCGATGAAGAAGCAGAAATGATGCGTGTTACTGGAACGTTTGTTGTGTAATCTCGCTCAGAATTTGTTGGTGATTGAATGTATCATCTACCACACAGGACAGTCACAAGACTGTTGAATTGTACAAAGGTATGTAGCACAGCCGGTATTTCCTTGCTTATTCTTTATGTGGTCTGGTAACGAGGTGAGTTGCACGCTTCCAATATATATTGTACAAATTGCAAATACTACCAGTATAACACCCTACGGTTACCAACTATGTTGCACTACTTATTTTCCAAACAACTCCGTATTCTGTGCGCCTTGGCGTTTGTGGGGGCTACTGCGTTTGGCGGGTACGCGCCTTTCGCGCATGCCGCTGTAACACTTCCATCATGGAGCGCATTCTCCTTCCCCAGTTGCTCCATCAAGGTCGCTCCGGCAAGTATCACGCAAGGGCAATCAACCACACTTACATGGAGTACTAAAAACGCGTCGAGTGCTACCCTAAGTCCTTCTGTGGGTATCGTGGCAACGAGCGGTTCGCTCGTGCTTAGCCCTTCCGCATCGACACAGTACATACTCACGGTGCGTGGTTCCGGTAGGTACGCAAACAGCACGGCGCGTTGTTCGGCCTATGTACGCGTATCGGCTCCGGTGGTGCCCGCACCCACCTGCACGCTCACGGCCTTGCCCACGACTATCGAGAAAGGGCAGTCATCAACACTCACGCTCGCCTCGACCAACAGCATATCGGCCTCGCTCAATCAAGGAATAGGAACTGTGGGTACCACGAGCGTCACAAATGTTGCGCCAACTGTCACCACCTCCTACACTGCGACAGTGCAAAATGCCGCAGGGAAGCAGGCGACGTGTAGGGCATCGGTGAATGTCACCACGCCACCCCCACCTCCGCCCCCTCAAACGGAAGGTAACCTGGTCACAAACGGTACCTTCGAGAGTGCGAGTGCAGACCCAACCCTTCCACAGGGCTGGGAGCAGGGAGGTTGGGGCACAAACGATCGTACCTACTCGTACCCTGTTGCGGGTGATGGGAGCGCACGTGCCGTACAGGTTTCTATGACCGCACACACGAATGGCGATGTGAAGTGGTTTTTCACCCCCGTGCCCGTTACGCCGGGTGCAACATACACCTACCGCGACCGCTACCAAGCGACGGTGCCTACCAACCTCACCATCGAGTACACCAAGAATGGTGGAGCAAAAGAGTACGTGTGGCTCGGCGACGCCGAGAGTTCCTCCGCGTGGAAGACCTTTTCCGGCTCCTTTACCGTGCCTGCGGGAATGGTTGCGGCGACGGTGTTTCATATCCTTGCACAACCCGGTACACTCACCATTGATAATGTTGAGCTTACGCAAAATACTAACACATCTGGCGATGGCTCATTTTCCGAGGGTATGGTCTCCCTTGTCTTTGACGACGGGCTCACGAGTCAAAATGTGCATGCGGTTCCTATGCTCAACGGTGCGGGGCTTAAGGCAACCTTTGCCATCATCACCGACATACCCCATCGTGGCTACGATGGCTATATGACGTGGGAAGAGATAGGTGCGCTTCGCGATCAAGGGCATGAAATTGGTGGTCACTCACGCACCCACGCACACCTCACGCAAATTAGTGGTGCCGCACAGGACAGCGAGATACAGGGGAGTTATGACGATTTGGTGGCGCATGGTTTTAATCCTCAGACATTCGTTTACCCGTACGGCGAACAAAACGTGACAGTACGTGAGAAAGTGGCACAAGCGGGGTACAAGGGTGCCCGTGGGGTGTATCTCGGGTACAACGGGATCGATGCAGATAAGTACCTTCTCTCCGATCAACATATTGAGAGTGCCACGACGGTTGCAGAGGCGAAAGCGCACATTGACGTGGCACGTGCTCAAAAAAAATGGCTTATCTTCGAGCTCCATGAACAGAGTGCAAACGCCGGTCAGTATGCAAACGACCCCGCAGTGCTCCAAGGCATAGTGGACCACCTTAAGAGTACCAACACCAGAGTGGTGACCCTTGCGGAAGGAGTAGCACTCATCGATTAAGAAAAAAGAGGTGTGGGCCACTAAGCTTAAATATAAAGGTGGTGAGGTGGTTGGAGAGCTCGGAGAGGGTGTCGCGTTGAAAGAATCGACGCGTCGTTCCCTCTAAAAAACGGCGTGAGTGGTGCGGATTCACCAGTTAAAATGAGGACTGGAGGACGGATTGCGCCGAGGCATGTGCTCAAATCGTAACCGCCCCTTGACAAAACGTTGGACTTACAAAGCAACTCGTACCACTCCCGAGCGCCTCCCGCACCACAGAACTAGGACACTCGATTGGAGCTAATGCTGATTTGAGACTGCTTAAATCGGCATGAGCTCCCTTTTTGATACCACA
>CAYLHB010000033.1:0-4406 GCA_964383505.1 uncultured Candidatus Saccharibacteria bacterium | reverse complement strand
TCGCGCTCGCTTAAAACCCTCGCCCGCGAGCTCGAGGTGCCTGTGCTCGCGCTCTCCCAGCTCTCGCGCGCAGTGGAACAGCGCAGGGGCAAACCCCGCCTCTCCGACTTGCGCGACAGCGGGAGCATCGAGCAGGATGCTGACGTGGTGATGTTCATACACCGCGAAGACAAGATGAACGACACAACCGATCGCCCCAACATCGCGGAAATCCTTGTGGAAAAACATCGAAACGGCCCCGTGGGAAAGATAGAGCTTTACTTTGACGAACGTCGCGCCACCTTCCTCTCCATTGAAAAATCGAGTTTTACCGCACTTGAGAAACAAGCGAGCGCAGTTGATGATTTCTAATGAAACAAACGCTTCTCACCTCACTTGCTGAGTACATTTCAGAGCTTCCCGGCATCGGGCCTCGACAGGCTCGCCGTATCGCGGAGGCGATTATTCGGAAGGACCGTGCGTGGGTGGACACGTTCACGCGGACTGTGGAGGATGCAAAGAAAGAAGTGCGTCGCTGTCCCGCGTGTATGCGTACCGTTTTTGGAGGATCTGGCCCCTGCCTCCTGTGCTCCGATGCTTCACGCGACCACGCACTCCTTCTTCTCGTAGAGAAAGATGTCGACCTTGAAGCGATAGAACGTTCCGGGGCGTACCGAGGCCTCTACTTCGTACTCGGTGCACTCGTTACGCCACTCGATACGGAGCCCGAACGCAAGGCCCGCCTGCGTGAACTCATTGCGCGTGTACGCATACTCGCACAAGAGAACACTCCGGAGTCGCCTCTGGAGCTCATCTTTGCCCTCTCCGCCACCGCTGATGGGGACGATGCGATGCTATTTTTAAAGGAGTACCTCGATCGCAACCTCACAGGGGTGCACCTGCGCATAAGCGAGCTTGGTCGTGGACTTTCCACGGGGAGCGAGCTTGAGTACGCAGACTCAAGCACCATCAAAAATGCACTACGGAGGCGGGAGTGAGCTACTCACTCGGCATCTCGGTGAGTGTCACATCGACGGTACGTTCCTCCCCCGCACGGTAGTAGGTGAGCACCACCGTATCGCCGATGCCTCTCGTTCGGATTTCTTCTGCGAGTGATTTCCCGCTCAATTCGACACCACCAACCGCCACGATATGGTCACCAGAACGGAGACCCGCTTTGTGTGCAGGTGAGTCCTTAACCACCGCAGGTCGACCAGGGCCTTCACTGCGCACAAGCGCACCATAGGTTTTCTCCAATCCTTCCGCTTCGGCGAGCTCTTCGTTCACCTCAATGTAGCGTACTCCAAGGTAGGGGCGTTTGATGGAACCGAACTCCTCAACCGACGCCACTACCGACTGTACGATGTTTGCGGGAAGCGCGAAGCCTATATTCTCGGCACCACCTGCAACCGCAACATTCACCCCAAGCACCTTGCCTGTAAGGTCGAGAAGCGGGCCGCCTGAATTACCGGGGTTTATTGCGGCGTCGGTTTGTATCACCCCCTTGAGCTCCTCGCTCATACCACGTCCATCGCTCGCTACAATCGAACGCGAGAGGCCTGAGACGACGCCAACGGACACACTGTTGCGAAACTCAGCGAGCGCATTTCCTATTGCAATGACTGTCTGCCCAAGCTTCGCACCATCGGAATCAGCAAACCTTAAGAACGTGAACGCATCACCCTTCACCTTGAGTACCGCTATATCGTATACAGGGTCACGCGCCACCACTTCTGCCTCAAGTTTCTCCCCCGCATTAGTGAGTACCGTGTACTCGGCATCCTCTATGTCAACGACATGTCTGTTGGTCACCAATAGGCCATCCGCCGAAACGAAGAAGCCCGTACCTCCACCTACTTCCCTTTTTTCAGTGCCGCGCTGGCGCTCGCGCGGAATCTGAAAACCAAACGGCCCCCCGAACGGGTTGTACTCCTCGAAGTAGCGTTCGATGATGGGCACGTCTTGCGTGATGACGACCGACACCACCGCGTCGGCACTTTTCCCCACAATATCCACCACTTGTTCACTGTTGACTTGTTGGGCAGTCTCTGTTTCCTGCAGGTTTTGGGGTTCCGGCATCGAGAGAATATGTGGGTAGTACTCGCGCACCACAAAAAAACCAAGTGCACCACATGCGAGTGTGAAGAACACACTCACCGCGACACTTACCGCCACTATTGCGCACGGTCTGCACTCTTGCACACCCAGCATGCGTCGTATGAAGTGTACCGGTGGTTCGTTGTCCATGGTGTACGTACGGTACGCTCTATTGTACGAACTGCGCTGCACGTCTGCAAGTCTTGCACTACTCCACCGTCACGCTTTTCGCGAGGTTGCGCGGCCTATCCACGTCGTACCCGCGCGCAACACCCATGTGGTACGCGAATAGTTGCAGTACCACGGTTGCAACCACCGGTGTGAGTGCCTCATGGCATTCGGGTATGTAGAGCACATGGTCTGCGAGTGATTCCGCCTCCGTATCTCCCTCAGTTGCAATCGCAAGCACGGGCCCTCTCCTCGCTCGTATTTCCTCAACATTACTGCGCATTTTCTCATACACACTATCGCGAGGCATGAGTGCGACGGTAGGAAAGTTTGTATCAATCACTGCGATCGGGCCATGCTTCATCTCCCCCGCGCCGTACCCTTCGGCGTGGAGGTACGACACCTCTTTGAGTTTGAGCGCACCTTCGTACGCGGTGCCGTAGTTGTACTTTCGCCCTATGTAGAGAAAATCTTCGTACGAAGCAAACGTACGCGCGGCCGCCTCCACCTCTTTCTGTCGGGCGAGCACGCTACGTACTTTTTCGGGGAGCGCACGAAGCTCAATGCAGAGTTCGCGCGCGAGCGCAGGCGAGAGGCCTCGCATGTTACCGAGGTACAGTGCCACTTCTGCGAGCACCTCAAGCTGGGAAACAAACGCTTTCGTTGAGGCGACCCCAATTTCCGGACCCGCGTGGTTGTACACCCCGGCATCGGTCTCCCTCGCAATGGTGGAACCAACCACATTGACGATACCGAGCGTGAGGTACCCGTTGCGCTTCGCCTCGCGAATGGATGCGAGCGTGTCGGCGGTCTCACCCGATTGCGATATGGCGAGCACCGCGGTGTCACCGTTGCGAATGAGCTTGCGGTAGCGAAATTCAGAGGCAATCTCAACCTCAACAGGGATATTTGCATACTCCTCGATGAGGAGTTTTCCCACAAGCCCCGCATAGTACGCACTCCCACACCCCACAATAACGATACGGGTGAGCTCACGAAGACGGTCCGCATGGTCTGCAAGCCCGCCGAGGGCAATCGTCCCCGTTTCAGCAAATATCCTTCCTCGCGCGCTGTTTATGAGCACCTCGGGCACCTCCATGATTTCTTTGAGCATGAAGTGCGGATACCCTTGCTTTTCAACCTGCTCCACATCCCACTCAATGGTCTCCGGCAACTTGGAGCATGTGACGTGGTCAAGTGTGCGCACCTCGTACCCGTTCGGTCGCACTATGACAAGCTCCCCTTCTCCGAGGTACACAAGGTCTCTCGT
This sequence comes from uncultured Candidatus Saccharibacteria bacterium, assembly GCA_964383505.1. Classification (GTDB taxonomy): domain Bacteria; phylum Patescibacteriota; class Minisyncoccia; order Phycocordibacterales; family UBA12088; genus CAYLHB01. Next base: position 892 of record CAYLHB010000033.1, on the reverse strand, counting down.
GTGTCGCACAATGGGTGAGGCATCGGAGGCCACGAAGTACTCTCCCTTCCCCACACCGAGCGCAATGGGGCTTCCGAGGCGCGCAGCGAGTATGGTGGTGGGGTCGTCTGTCGCCATCACCGCAACTCCGTAGGTGCCTCGCACACGCTTGAGCGCGTGGGTGAGCGCGTGAGTGAGGTCGAGTGCATGGTCGAGGTAGTGCGCAACGAGGTGTGCAAGCACCTCGGTATCGGTTTTCGAAACAAACACGTTCCCCATCGCCTCAAGCTCAGTGCGCAGTTCTTTGTAGTTTTCAATGATGCCGTTGTGCACGAGCCATACCTTGCCCTTGGGGTCGCTGTGAGGGTGGGCGTTCGCCTCAGTGGGCGTACCGTGCGTCGCCCACCTCGTATGGGCGATGCCCGTGGTACCCGAGAACGTGGAGGGTACCTTTTCTCTAAGCTCGCGCACTCGGCCGACCGCCTTATGCACACCCGCCCCACCCACGTAGAGGCCGGCGGAATCGTACCCACGGTACTCAAGCGCAGTGAGTCCGTCGAGGAGAATCGGTACTGCGTTTCGTGTTCCCGTGTAGGCAATGATTCCGCACATAGTAGGAAGTTCCAACTTATACAACACCTAATTGACGTATTATGTTAGTTGACATACCATGTCGGGTATAGTATACTTCAAGCAGGGAGGCGACGTTTGGATAACCCTTAGTAAAGGAGAGATCCGTGGTCGCCCAAAAAATTAAACATGCGCTCGCCGAGTACTGGCTCGGTGTGTTGCTTTTGATGGTGATCCTTTTCTTCGGCCTCGCCCCCTTCAATCACACAGGAACGTGGGCTGAGTGGCTGGCGCTCGTCGCCCAGCTCAACCCCTTCTGACGGAAGCGCCCGGTCCATATGAC
>CAYLHB010000032.1:0-4494 GCA_964383505.1 uncultured Candidatus Saccharibacteria bacterium | reverse complement strand
CGGTGCTTGTTCATATGCACTCAGTTTACTAGATAATCCTATCCAGAATGAGTGTCTAAATTTTTGGGGTCAGGTCAGGTGGAGACTACACCCCATATAAGCACTTCACCATTATCTTCTAACACACTCACATAGCTCGCATCACCTACCGTCACCATACCGCAACGTTGTGTGTACCGTCGTAGAACCAAACTTCTATTGAGTACCACCACGACAAGACGCTCCACGGAAAGCGGTAGCGCGCGGTCGACCACAAGGAGATCGTTGGGTGACACACCCAATCCTTGCGGGTCTTCCACTTCTTCTCCCACGCGCATAAAAAAAGTCGAGGTGGGGTGGACCACCACCAACTCATCGAGCGACAGCGGGTTGGTGTAGCCACTTTCACGCTCACGTTCCCCAAGCGCGTGCGGTGCAGTGCGAACAAATGATACGGCTCTCATACTCGTTGAGTAGCTGTGCGCACAGTACCTCACGCACGCTCATAGGTAAGCCACCGTTGCTCTGCGGAGGTGACCTCGCGCACCATGAGTCGCGACTTCTTTCGCGAGAGCTCTCGTGAGAGAATCTTGTACACATCAAAGTCAAACGAGAAGCGGGCCGGCACAAGTTCCTCCCACCCCTCCCCGTCACTCGTGAGTGCCGCCAAGAGTCGCCATCGGTCGAGCAAAAAAAGCTCGCGTCGCGTACCCACACGTTCCTCGATCGCAATGGGTCCCGCATACGGCCACGGCTTGATACGACACGACGCAAACGCCTCACGGAAGCGTCGGTTGTAGTGGCGCGGCTTTTCTTTCCCCACACACGCACCTTTGCAGAGCTCAAGCTGGGAGTGGAAACACGGCGTTGTTTTATCAATTCCGAGGAGGTGCGGGCAGAGCATGTGCTCTCTCGCCATGTTTTGGAGCGTTTCCTTGGCTTGGAGCTTGCTCTTGAACACACCAAGGATGGCGTCTTCGGATTGTGAGGCAGACTCCAAAAGGCCGAGAGTGGCTCTCTTGTAGCCCTCAGCATCATGCGTCTCACGAGCAACGGTGAGCACCTCACGGTCACGTCCCTCGACATTGAACACGGGGCCGGCGCGTTTGATGATGTGCGACTCAAGCAGGAGGGCACCAAGCTCACCGACCGTTTGCCGGCACTCGATGCGACGCACCTCCGAGAGCATGTCGCGCCCCCTATGCGAGAGCGCGTTGGTTGCAAAGTGGGCGCGCACCCTCGTGCGTACTTTTCTGCTTTTCCCGACATAGAGTAGCTCATCACCCTTTCCGTAGAACAAGTAGACACCTGGGCTATCAGGCAAACGCATCACTTGTTCTTCTTTGATGTGGAAGGGCAAGCGACGCACCCGCACCATATCCTGCATGACACTAAACACGTGGTCACTGCCAAGAAGCGAGCCGCTCGCTTGGAGAAACTGCCACAGCACACGGGCATCGTCGAGTGCCCGGTGACGACTACCTGCTTCGAGCGAAAAGCGTTCAATGATGTGGTCGAGGTTGTGGTGGCGCTCGCGAGGGTACAGTGTACGTGACAGCTTGGCAGTGCAGAGGTAGGGGTGGGTAAAAGAGATACCCAGTCGTCGAAACTCTTCACTCAAAAACCCATAATCAAAGGGCGCATTGTGTGCCACAAACAGCGCGCCATCGAGGAACTCCGCTACTTGGAGCGCGACCTCCTCAAAGAGCGGGGCTCCCACGAGCATGGATGAGTGTATGCCGGTGAGAGAAGCTATGTATGACGGCACGTGCTCGCCTGGGTCGAGAAATGTGCGGTACTCACGCACGGGCTTCCCGGGATCTACACGCACAATCCCCACCTCGATTACACGGTGGTGGCGCGCACTCGTACCGGTTGTCTCAACATCTACAAATGCAAGCGGAGTGTGCGGGGTAATGTTCATAAGTAACGTGTCTATTGATTACCTCTATACCGTACGCAAACGAATGAAATTCAAGGTGCGGTACATGCCATGGGCGCGATTCATCGCGGGTAGGTACGCACCACACTTTTCACTACGCCTCCCACCGTGAGACTCACGGTGGGGTGGAGGTCTGGGTAGGCGTCATTGGCGGCTTCAAGGTAACGAACCCCGTACCTTTCGCGGAGGTACTTCACTGTCCACTCTCCATCGAGGTTGGCAACCACGATATCATTCGGACGCGCAACATTCGTGCGCTCCACGAGGAGCAAATCACCCTCAAGGATACCTGCATCAATCATGGAGTCTCCCTTAACGCGAAGGAGATACACATGCTCGCGAGTATCGAGAAGGAGGTCGGTCATTGCCACACGATCGATCGTGTCCTCCTCGGCGGGGGAAGGGAAGCCCGCCTCGACGTAGCCAAGGAGCGGCACCTCGTCGCCAAGCGAGAGCGGGATGAGCTTCCCCTTCGCGTCTTTTTTCACCACACCCGCCTCTACGAGTCGGTCAACCACCTTGGCGACCGCATTCTTCGATGCAAATCCAAAGAGGTCGCACATTTCACTGTACCCGGGCATACGCCGATGCGTGCGGTAGTAGCGGTACAACTTTTTTTTGTATGCTTCCATGGTGTTGCATTCCACACGAAGCTTTCGTGTGACAAAAACCACCTTCATTACTTATACCGCAAAACCAAACGCGTAGAGTTGTGCTAAAATCCCATGCTTGAATTTTTTTCGCACGGGACTTGCCCCACGACGGGACGTCCTGCACGAACGAACACTGCTCTCTATGGACCGCTCCTCCGTAATGCGACGCAATGTGGCAATGAGTTCCTTGTGCCGACGTGCCTCCTCTTTGTAGGGGAGACCCTTAAGAATCTTGCGTTCAATCGTATCATTAAGCCTATCGAGTTCCCGACGTGCCTCTTTTGAAAGTATATCTCTGCTCATGGTGTAGGGTGAGGGTGTGTAATGCCTTCAGTCTAGGTGAACGAGTGTTCACTGTCAATACAACTATATATGGATTTAATATTAGTCAATAGAAATGTGTGAGGTGCAAGCTTACGAGCAGACATGCATTGAAAACACAAGGCACGCACCTTGAATGGTGTGTGCGTATGGTATACTCGTACTCGCTTAGTATGTTTCAAACACGCATGTATCGGCACATTCGCAGGCTCTCATTCGCACTTGGTGTAGTTGTATTGTTTGTTGCCCTCACCTCACAAGTGACGCTTACAAATGCTCAGGTCGGTCAGACGGAAATCGAAAAACGGCGAGCAGAGCTTGAAGCGGAGCTTGTAAAGCTTGAAAAGCTTATTCAAGAACAGCAAGAGTTACTCTCAAGTAAACAGGGCGAGCGTGTGTCGCTCGAACGCGACCTTGCTATCTTGGACGGAAAAATAGAAAAAGCACGACTAGATATTCGCGCACGGGAACTCGCTATTACAAAACTCCAAGATGATATTGTCACAAAAGAGGCCACCATTGCCACCCTCCTAGAGAAAATCGACCGTCAACGGGAGAGTCTTGGCGAATTGGTGCGCAAACGAGCGGAGACCGATGATATCTCAATGGTCGAGGTGGTACTTTCAGGCAAAAGCTTCTCAGATTTTTTTGAAGAGCTAGGTGACGTAGAGGCGGTGAAACTTGGGCTTCATGACTCGTTTGTCGAGTTGGAGCATTTAATGAACGAGAATGTGGAGGTTAAGCGTGCCCTTGAGGAGCGCTACCTTGGAGAAGTTGAGCTTAAGCAACTCCAGCAACTACAAAAGAAAAAGCTCGACGAACAAGAGAGTGAGAAGGCGCGTATTTTGAAGACCACAAAGGGTCAAGAGGCGGAGTACCAGCGCATAATTCGTGAAAATGAGCAATCCGCGGCACAAATTCGCTCCGAGTTGTTTGAGTTGCGTGGCACCGCAGCCATTCAACTTGGAGACGCGATTGAGTACGCTAACTTTGCAAGCGCTAAAACCGGCGTCCGCCCGGCGTTTATCTTAGGTGTACTCAAGCAAGAAACACGCCTTGGCGAGTTTTTGGGAAATGGTGTGTGGTTGGAAGACATGCACCCAACAAGGGATCGCCCTGTCTTTAAAACCATTGTTGAAACATTAGGACTCGACCCAAACAAGATGCCAGTGTCAAAGAAGCCAGGGTACGGATGGGGTGGAGCTATGGGACCCGCGCAGTTCATTCCCTCCACGTGGGCATGTTACGGCGGCTATCTCAATGCCGTCACTGGCACTTGTAGCAATACTTCCGGGATGGCACTTGAAAAGTTCTGGGCGGGTCCATGGCGGTATGAAGCTGGCAAGGACAGGCTTCGTGCGTTGCGCGGCAAAGCCTCCCCCAGTAACCCATGGGATAACCAAGATGCATTCATGGCAACCGCGGTGTACATGATGGATCTCGGCGCGGCGGGGGGCAACCCCACAAACGAGCGACAAGCGGCACTCCGCTACTTTGCGGGAGGAAACTGGAGCAACCCTGCCTATGCGTTCTACGGAGATGGTGTTATGGAACATACAAACTACTTCCAAAAGCAAATCGATACACTCAAGCGTCTTG
>CAYLHB010000031.1:0-4595 GCA_964383505.1 uncultured Candidatus Saccharibacteria bacterium | reverse complement strand
TGTAGAAAACGTGGTCTGTAGACCTTTATCGCCCGTCGCACCTCGCGGCGGGCTTTCTTTTTGCACCCACATCGTGCTATACTCGCGACATCCGCTGGGGGCGGCCCTGTATGGAGTTGTGTTGACAACACGGGAGTAGTATTGGTAAAAGTAGATTCATGTTTGTATGCACGAGGGCATTCATATCGCACTAAAAGCTGAAGAAATAGGACACGTCTTGGGTGTACCTATCACGAATACCATGCTCGTGTCGTGGCTTGTCATACTCATACTTGTCGGAATTGCGCTTTCTGTTGGACCGAATCTCAAAAAGATTCCAGACAAGACCCAGACATTTTTCGAAGTGGTCTTCGGTTTTATACTCAACTACATGGAAGAGGTGCTCCACTCTCGCGCGCTCGCGCTCAGGTTCCTTCCCCTCATTGTCACCCTATTCCTCTTCATACTTTTAGGTAACCTCTCCGGACTCATTCCCGGCATCGGTTCAATCGGTTTTTTTGCAGAGAGTCACGGGGAAGAGCACTTCGTTGCACTCTTCCATCCGGTCTCCACCGACCTCAACGTCACCCTTGCACTTGCACTCATCGCGTTTGTGTCGATTGAGGTAGCGGGCATTGCCTACGTGGGGCTTTTCTCATACCTCGGCAAGTTTTTCAATTTCCGTTCGCTCATCGGCTTCCTTGTGGGCATCATCGAACTCATTTCAGAGTTTGCGCGCCTCATCTCATTTTCCTTCCGTCTTTTCGGTAACATGTTCGCGGGCAAGACACTCATCATCGTGGCCATGTTCTTTGTTCCCTACCTCCTACCCGTACCACTCATGCTCTACGAGGTCGGCGTGGGGGTGATACAGGCGAGCATTTTCGCGCTCCTCACGCTCTTCTTCACGAAACAGGCCATTAGCGAAGCGCATTAGGAGAGTCTTTGTCCACGCAAGTGCCGGTACGACGCTTGCGTGGGTGCGGACACCCACATTATCAGCTTTTTTTGTAGCTATGGATTTAGAGTCAGTAAAAACACTTGGTATGGCACTCGTGGTCGGCATCGGCGTCATCGGTCCGGCGTTGGGTATAGGACACTTGGTCGGAAAAGCGCTTGAAGCGATCGGGAGAAACCCGGAAGCGTCCGGCAAGGTAACCACCACGATGTTTATCGGCGTTGCCTTCACGGAAGCACTCGCCATCTTTGCGCTCGTGGTCGGTTTCATTATCAAATTCACCTAACCGCGTTCCTCACCCGCTATGGAGCAGATTCTTGAGACGTTCGGCATCAAGTGGGAGGTGCTCACGGTGCAGATTGTGAACTTCGCGGTGCTCCTCGGCCTCCTGTGGTACTTCCTGTATCGCCCGCTCCTCTCGCTCATCGAGAAGCGTCGCACGCAAATCATTGAGAGCGTGGCGAACGCAGAGAAAGCGGAACTGTCGCTTCGTGATGCAGACGCAAAGCGAGCGGAGGTGCTCGCACACGCAGGCATGGAGGCTGAAACCATCCTCACGCAGGCGCGCACCAGCGCAAAAGCGAAGGAGGAGAGCCTCGTGGCACTCGCTGAAGAGAAGGCCTCGCGGCTCGTGCGCGAAGCGGAGATTCGGGCTGAATCGCTCAAGCAACACGCGGTTGAAGAGAGTCGCGAGGAGATCGCGCGCATGGTGGTCCTCGGAGCACAGAAGCTCATGCGCACCCCACCCACATCATGACCCCCCGAGCCCTCGCACAGGCATTTGTCCTTCTCGCACAGCGAACCCCGCAGAGCGAGTACGACGCACTTATCGCTCGCTTGAACGCGTACGTGACGTCGAGGGGACGAGCCGACATGTTGCCCACGGTCCTGCGTGAAGCGGTTACGTTTGCACGGGAAGAGGGCGTACAACGCGCAGGTGAGCTGGTGGTCAGCTCGAATGAGGACCTACCGACCGTGCGTACCCACGCAACAGAACGCCTCAAGGAGCTAGGTGCACACGGCGAACCGGAAGTTCGCACAGACCCCACACTGGTCTCCGGCTTCATTGTCTCCTGCGGGGCATTGCGTCATGATGCGAGCGGGAAGCGGGGCCTCATTTCTCTCTACCGCCACCTTCTCCAACACACCTCTTAGTCACTTACACTAACCCTATGTCAGATCAACTTGTTGCACGCCTCATGCGAGAACTCGAACGGTTCGAGCACACGCCAACCACTGAAACGGTGGGTACCGTGGTCTCCGTGGGCGACGGTGTTGCCCTCATCGAAGGGCTCCCCCAGGCGGTCATGGCGGAAATGGTGGAGTTTGACACTTCTGACGGATCCGACGTGGAAACATCGCTCAAGGAAAAAGGCGCACTCTACGGCGTCATTCTCAACCTCGAGCAGTCGCAGGTAAAAGCGGTGGTGTTGGGCGACACACGGCGCGTGCGCGAAGGCATGACAGTACGTTCACGCGGCACGGTGCTCTCGGTGCCGGTGGGTGAATCGCTCGTGGGACGTGTGGTGAGTACGCTTGGGGAAGCGAAGGACGGAGGACCGGAGATTGTTGCGAGCGCACACTATCCCGTGGAGCGACAGAGCTACGGGGTCATCGAGCGCGAGTCGGTCAACCAGCCGCTCCACACCGGTATAAAGGCGATAGATGCGATGGTACCCATCGGAAGAGGTCAGCGAGAGCTCATTATTGGTGACAGGCACACCGGCAAAACGACCATTGCTATCGACACGATTTTAAACCAACGCGATGAGCCGGCAGAGACGCGCCCCATTTGCGTGTACGTCGCAATTGGACAGAAGGAGTCAAAGGTGGCGCGCACCGTCGCACTCCTCAAAGATCGGGGTGCCATGGACTACACCATTGTGGTCTCCGCGTCCGCCGCGGAGCCGGCGGCACTCCAATTCCTCGCTCCCTACGCGGGCGTCTCGATGGCGGAGTACTTCATGGAGAAGGGTAAGGACGTGCTCATCATATACGATGACCTTTCAAAGCAGGCGGTTGCGTACCGTGAAATCGCACTCCTCCTGCGCCGTCCACCAGGACGCGAAGCGTTCCCGGGAGACATTTTTTACCTCCACTCCCGCTTGCTTGAGCGTGCGGCAAAGCTCTCAAAAGAGAAGGGCGGGGGGTCTATCACCGCGCTCCCCATCATTGAAACACAGGAGGGTGATGTCTCCGCGTACATTCCCACCAACGTCATTTCTATCACCGATGGGCAGATCTATCTTGAGACCGACCTCTTCAACAAGGGTGTCCGCCCTGCCATAAACGTCGGGCTCTCGGTTTCCCGCGTGGGTTCGAGCGCACAAACAAAAGCGATGAAAAAAGTCGCAGGTCGCATGCGCCTCGAGCTCGCCCAGTTTCGCGAGCTTGAGGCGTTCGCGCAGTTTGCGAGCGACCTCGATGAGGAGACGAAGCGTCGTATCGACAAAGGTGCACGGCTTGTCGAGGTCCTTAAGCAAGGGCAGGGGGTGCCACTCCCATTTGAGCGACAGGTGGGGGTGATTTTCGCTGCAAACACCGGTTTGTTCGATAAGGTTGAGGTGGTGCGCACAAGGGAAGCGGCAGAGTCGCTCCTCGAGTTTCTGGAGACACAGCACGGTACGCTCCTTAAAGAGATTCGCACCTCACGCGAGCTCTCTGAAGCATCTGAGGTGGAGCTTACTGCTGCGTTCGAGGTGTTTAAGACGTCGCACCCGACGTTCTTTGAGGTATAAAAAATCCGCCCCTATGGTGGGGGTCGGAAGTTTTCGCTCGAGGGAGGAACAAAGAATTGAGTACGGAATATACACAAGTACGTCAATGTCACTGAAATCTATAAAACTCAAAATACGCGCGGTCAAAAAGATTCGCCAGGTCACGCGGGCGATGGAGGCGGTTTCTGCGGTCAAAATGCGCCGGAGCCAAGCGACCGCGATTGAGGCGAGACCCTATGCGCTCCACGCGATGAGCATCTTCAAGCGCATCGCCGCTCGAGGAGCACTCCCGGAACATCCGCTCCTTATTCACCGTGAACGCGAGGAGCGTGTGGCTATTGTTGTTATCACGTCAGACCGAGGGCTTGCGGGCTCACTCAACAGCTACGTTCTGCGACGTGTGTATCGGCTCATGGAAGAACATACATGGAACAAAGACAGTGTGTCAATTTTAGCGATTGGTCGCAAGGGGTATGAGCATTTCAGCCGCCGTGGCTTCACCATCATTGACCGCCTCGAGAAGTGGGGCGAAGGTGTCTCACTGGGCGACCCCGACCGTATCGCGCGCTCTCTTATAGCGGGCTACACGAGCGGTACCTACGACCGTGTGATGCTCGTCTACAGCAACTTCAACTCCACGTTTTCCCAAGAGTCGGTCGCGCGCAGGATGCTCCCCGTATCAACGGGCGCGCTCGATGATGTGCTCGCAGGCATCATCCCTGAGCGAGGGAAATACAGCGAGCTTCGCGACGAGGCGCACGCCAATGCTCCGCGTGAGTACCTTTTCGAGCCCACCGCGCATGCGGTACTCGACGAGCTCATCCCGCACCTCCTCTCGGTCATGCTCTACCATGCGGTGTTGGAGAACAACGCGTCTGAGCACTCTGCGCGTATGGTTGCCATGAAGAGCGCCTCCGACCGTGCACGCGATGTTGCAAAAG
>CAYLHB010000030.1:0-4705 GCA_964383505.1 uncultured Candidatus Saccharibacteria bacterium | reverse complement strand
TCACTCAAAGTGGAGCCGGTCGCGACGCTCAGCAATGGCGTCGCGTACGAGTGGGTGGAGCGAGAGCGTCGGGTCCTCGTGTGCGATACGCTCCGCTTCGGTGCGCGCGGCCTCGACCATTTTGAGATTTTTGAGTGCTTCCATACCAAGGTCGGTGAGTCCTGACTGGCTTCTCCCATAGAGCTCGCCCGGGCCGCGGATCTTGAGGTCGAGCTCAGCGAGCTCAAAGCCGTTTTTTGCCCGCGCGAGTGCGCGCAGGCGCCCCGTCACATCACCCTCGCTTGTGAGTACGAAGCAGTAGGCCTGCTCGGTGGAGCGTACCACGCGCCCGCGAAGCTGGTGGAGCTGGGCGAGCCCGAAACGTTCCGCGCCCTCGATGATGATAACGGTCGCGTTGGGTACATTCACCCCTACTTCCACGACGGAGGTTGCGATGAGTACGTCGGTCTCGTGCGCGAGGAAATGTCGCATCGCCTCGTCTTTTTCCGTTGGCTTCATTTGACCGTGAAGAATACCGACGCGGTACCCTTTGAGCTCCTTCATACGTAGGCGTGCCGCCTCCGAGCGCACGCTCTTCGCTTGAATGGCCGCGACCTTGCGCGGGTCGGGGTCATCGATGCGGGGGCAGATAACGTATGCTTGTTTGCCACGGTCAAGCTCACGGCGCACTGTTTCGTACATGCGGTCGCGTCCGCTCTTTGGCACCACCTCAGTAATGACGCGTTTGCGGCCGGGTGGCATTTCGTCGAGTACCGTGAGGTCGAGGTCGCCGTAGAGCGTGAGCGCGAGTGTGCGCGGGATCGGTGTCGCAGTCATCGATAATAAGTGTGGCACCACGCGATCTTTGCGTACCAACGCTTGCCTCTGCGCGGTGCCGAAGCGGTGTTGTTCGTCGATGATGACGTACGCGAGGTCGCGGAAGCGCACATTCTTTTGCACAAGGGCGTGGGTGCCGATGAGGATAGCGATCTCGCCGTTTTCCACCCACTTGAGGAGCTGTGCCTTACTCACCTTGGTGGCAGCCGATGGATCCACTTTCGAGGGGAACTTTTTACACACCGTGCTCGTGATGAGGCCTATCTGGAGGGGGAGGTGTTTGAAGAGCTCGATAAAGGAGGCGAAGTGTTGTTCCGCGAGTATTTCCGTGGGGGCCATGTACGCGACTTGAAGCCACGAAGAGGGGCGGCCCTCGATCTGTGTCGTTACGACCGCGTAGGCAGTGGCGGCGGCGACTGCGGTTTTACCACTACCCACGTCTCCCTCAAGGAGACGACTCATGGCTGGTGGTGTTTCCATGTCATCGAGCACCGCTTTGATCGCACGCTCTTGGCCTTTCGTGAGACTGAAGGGTAGGCGCGCGGTAAACTCTTGTGCGCGCTTTATCCCGCCCGGTATTGGGACGCTCGGCTGTACATCGTTCTCGTGCCGTGCGAGCTGTTTGGTGACCTGTATCAGGAACACCTCCTCAAACGCAAAACGCTTCCGTGCCGCTTCGGCATCCCTCTCTTTTTTTGGTTGGTGTATCCACACGAGGGCCGTCTCGAGGGTGGGTAGGTGGTAGCGCGTACGCATATCGCTGTCGATAGGGTCTTGTAGCGCACTATGGAGCCCCTCCTTGATGAGCTTTGCGATGGCATGACGAAACCAGCGCGAGGTGATGCCGAGCGATTCGGGGTAGACGGCGAGCCGACCGGCAATGTCTGAGGGTGTCTCGTGTCTGTGGGAGAAAATACTCTGCTCGCGCTCGGGAAGTGCCGCCACGCGCTCGATTTCAGGGTTTGCGAGGTACTTACTTCCCGCGCCGACCACCTTACCCGCCACACGTACCATTGCGCCGTCCTCAAGGAGTTTGGCAATGTACGGTTGGTTGAACCACATGAGCTTGAGCCTGCCCGTGCCGTCCTCAAGCCACGCCTCGGCGATGGGTACCTTACTCTTCCACGTTTTGCGCGTTGCGGGCTTGCGTACAGTGCCGAAGAGCACCACGTCAGTATTCTCCTCGAGGCCTGCGATGGTGCGCTCCTCCCCCTCGGTTTCGTAGCGTGTGGGGAAGTGGTAGAGGAGGTCGCCAAGCGTGCGGAGGCCCAGCCGATTGAGCGCGCGCTTCTGCTGTTCCTGGAGGCGGAAGTGCTCTTCAATGTGGGTGCGGGGTGTCACTATCGCGCAAGTATAGCACATCGGGGCTATGTCATATTGACACTCAATCCTTGCGTGTGATAATTTTTATCGCGGGAAAGATATAGTAGCGAGGGGAATTAGGAATATGAGCTTCGTGCCGGATTGGGCGAGAAAATACCAATGGGAAGCCCGCGCATTTTATTTACATGAGACCTTGCGAGAGACAGTCGCGCCGATTGGCTGGCTCCACAACTGGATTTGGGGTCCCGCACCATGGTACATCCGGCCATTGGCCATTATGTGGCCATTCGCCGCACTGTATGTGATGGTGTGCTACCACATGATGAGTTAAATTTAAAATGAGTCGAACGTCAAAAGTCCGCGTCGCGGAGCTTTCGTCCGGAGTGATATTCAATCCCGATGATCCCTATGCGAGGTGGTTTGCGTATGGGCTACACGCCAAAAGGGATGGCTCAAATTACGATGAGCTGGAGCAAGGAGCCTACATCGGAGAAGCCCAAAAGCACGCCGGCGAGCAATAAGCTCGCCGGCGTCAGTCGTTGGACATGTCGTTGCCGTGCCCGTTAGCGGGTGCGGGTTGCACAAAAAGAACAGCGCACAAGGTGATTATTGCTTGGTATCGCCTCCCCGGTGCGCCACGTTCCACCCCCAAGTACACCACAGACAGAGTAAAGACCACATGAAGTCTCCCCCGTGTCCTGTACAGCACCCGTGACCCTTTTGTATACTGAACGCATGCTCTACACGCGCAAAGGGGATGCGGGCACCACCAAGACGCTCAACTCCAGTGATCGTATTTCAAAGAGTTCGGCCCTTCCCGAGGCACTCGGTACGCTCGATGAGCTCAACAGCTACCTTGGCCTCGCGCGCGCCGACATTCGCGAGCGGATGGATATTCGCGTGCCCGTCACCAAGAAGGGTGTGACTCTCGAGTCGATTGTGCGCGAGGTACAGGAAAATCTTTTCATCATCCAGGCGGAGGTTGCAGGGGCGGACAAACGGGTGAGTGCGAAAAAAGTGCAGACGCTCGAGCGTGCGACTGACACGCTTGAGACACTCTTCCCGAAGCTCACCGGATTTTCGATACCCGGCGGCACCTACCTCTCGTCACTTTTCGACGTTGCGCGCACGCTCGCGAGGCGTGCGGAGCGACGGGTGGTTGGCGTGCATGAATCAGGCATTCGCGACATAGGGCCCCACACGCTCGCATACCTCAACCGCCTCTCCTCTCTCCTCTTTGTGCTCGCACGCTACGCCAACCACCTGGAGGGAGTTCCCGAAGAAGTTCCCTCGTATCGCTAGTACCCCTATGGCGCTTTTTCGCCTCAATAACGAGCGCGCGGATACAACGTCATACCATGAGCCGCACGAAGAGGGAGGTCGTGCGTCTGGTGGTGAGCACACACGTAGTGCACAGTCCGAGCGAAGTCATACGTTCTGGTCCATCCTTCGCGCGTTTGTGTTCCTTACGCTCGCGCTCGCACTCGGCTCGTTTGCCGGCTACTCTTTACCGCGCGAGCCGGTGTATACCTACTCGCTTTCCGTGCCCTTTACTGCGTCGTCCACAGAGCTTGTGGAGGGTTCATGGCCTGCGCTTTCGAATCTCGATTTCTTCACTTCGGTCGAAAAGAAGTTTGTCGAGGAGAAGGCGAATTTTCTTGTTGCAAATCTCTCCACAATGAACCTCACTGTGTTTCGAGAGGGGCAGGTTGCGACTTCTGTGCCCATTAAGAGTAAGGGGAGGGAAGGGAGCTGGTGGGAAACACCCGCAGGTCTCTACAGAGCCGAGAGTAAGTCGCCTAACCACTTCTCAAGCTTCGGGCAGGTGAATATGCCGTGGAGTATTCCCTTTCAGGGCAACTTTTTCATTCACGGCTGGCCCACGTACCCGGACGGCACGCCAGTCTCCTTGACCTACTCTGGAGGGTGTATTCGTCTGGAGGACCACTACGCGAAGGTGGTATACGATCTCACCGATGTGGGGATGCCCATTCTTGTATACGAGGACGATTTTTCGCATGATACCTACCGTTACCGACTCAACGCACCCGATATTCTTGCAGAAAGCTACCTTGTGGCCGACCTCAAGAACGGTTTTGTCCTGCTCTCAAGCAATCCCGCAGAAGTACAGGGTGCGGAGCTTCCCGCGAAGCTCATGACCGCACTTGTGGCGAGCGAGTACAAGAACATCGAGGGTATGCTCCGTGGCCCCGATGTAGTGAGTACGACGAGCCGGATGCAGTTTGAGGCAGGTGCGATGTACAGCCTCTATGACCTCCTCTTTCCGCTCCTCCTTGAGGGAAGTGATGACGCGGCGGAGGCCATCGCGGCGTCGTTTGGTACGGAGCGGTTTGTGGGTTTGATGAACACGAAAGCCAAGGCAATAGGCATGGTGCACACCAAATACATTGACCCGGCAGGGCGCCGTGCGGGGAGTGTGACTACTGCGGAAGACGTGTTTCTTCTTGCTCGGTACCTCCTAAACAACCGTCCGTTCGTACTCTCTCTCACCGCCGGTACACTCTCGACGGTTTTGTACGGAAAGCCGGTATGGGAGAGTGTAGAG
>CAYLHB010000029.1:0-5431 GCA_964383505.1 uncultured Candidatus Saccharibacteria bacterium | reverse complement strand
ACTGCTACACTATGAGCAACTACCAGAAGAGTGCAAAAGTACCTGCGGTCATACAGGGGGTTGACCTCACGCAAAATATATGTATACTATGTGTTATTATTAGGTTGATTTGTTGTACGAACCAGTTTCAGTATGCAGCAAGATGATCAGGCATTTCTCGAGTACGTTGTGAAGGGTCTCGTAGACCATCCCGACGGTGTGAAGGTGGCAAGAACGGTGGACGAGATGGGGGTACTCCTCACGCTCGATGTGCACCAGGAGGATATGGGGAAGATTATCGGACGCAGTGGCAACACCGCCAAAGCAATACGCACACTCCTACGCGTGGTAGGTATGAAAAATAATGCGCGCGTGAACTTGAAAATTAATGAGCCTGAGGGCGGACTTCGCTCCACCCAGCCCTCGGAGGCAACGCGTTCGCTCGACGAGGCGATGGCGGACCTCTCGCTCTAAACCAACCACAACATGCCCCGACAGTCGGGGCATGTTTGACTATGGTCACCTTTCACATCATCACCCTTTTTCCCTCGGCGTTTGAGTCGTACCTCGGCGCGTCCATCATTGGTCGTGCGATCGAGCGGAAGAAAATAAGCGTGAAGTTCTACAATCCCCGTGATTTCACCAAGGACAAGTGGAAACGTGTAGATCGCCGCCCCTACGGGGGGGGACCCGGTATGGTGCTTGAGGCGGAGAGCGTGCTTCGCGCGGCGACCAAAGCGCTTGGAAGAAAAAAACGGAGTGACTGTGCGGTTATTCTTTTTGATGCGCGCGGAGCGCAATTCGATACGCCCTATGCGGACATGCTCGCTACGCGCTATAAGCATGTGGTACTTATCTGCGGACGCTACGAAGGCATCGATGCGCGTGTGCACACCATACTGCGTGCGGCACCGCTTTCAGTGGGACCCTACACACTGACCGGTGGCGAACTCCCTGCGCTTACGGTACTTGATGCGACCACGCGCCGCCTCCCCGGTGTGCTCGGGGATGATGTGTCGGTTGAGGAGCGGCGCATCGCGGGTAAGGATGTCTACACGCGCCCCGAGGTCTTGGTGTGGAAAGGGAAACGCTACAAGGTACCCAAGGTGCTCCTCTCGGGACACCATAAGCACATTGATGAGTGGAGGGGGGCTTCAAGATAGCAACGTTGATATGCAAAAAAGCGCCTCGGTTCGAAAACCGAGGCGATTGCGGTGGTGGGGCAGAAACGCTCTCATGTTATATTATAGGTATCGAGCGCAAATGTTTCCGACACAGAATCCAAGTTTATTTTGTGTGCCACTCGCATGGCCAACCCCACCTTTTGTTGGGGAGTCATCGAATTATCATCTATGTGTTCGAGTGTGTGCAGGCACCCAAGCGCGGCATCCGCTCCGGAGCCGATGGCATCGAATGGATACTTTTCGAGTCTCACCATTCCAGCCATGTTGATGGTGCAGATACCCAAACGGCACCCAATAATCAAGCCTGCTTGAAATGATTCGTGGCCTTCTCGACGTATGTAGAATTTGTGATTGGTCGCGATTTCGCGTACTTGTGGAATCACGGTCGTGATCGCCCACCGATATAGTTCGGACAAATCTCTCAACTTTTCCGAACTGCTTGATGAAACTTTATTGGGTAGCTCGTACAAGAGTATTTGTGCGGGCCTTCCTCTTCCCGATGTCGCAAGCACAAACGTCATATCGTTCAGTTTGAAGCTCCTATGCTTCCTCAGTGCGAGGTTCATCTCGCTACTACCGTCTCGGTAGTCTGAAGCGACAATCAAGTTGTTTGCAGAAAGGTACATCACAACACAGGTCATTTTGCGTTCCCTCAGTCAGATTCCTTGGTATGTAGTACATTGTGTATCAATGTCTGTCAACAACACACTCCTCGGTGTTCCGAGGAGTGTGTGCGTCACAATATTTGTGTGTGAGAGCTTACCAACGCCTGTCCTGTTGAGGAGGACGGGAGTTGCGGTGGCAGTCACTGCAACGTACCGGACGGTCTGCGCGCGGCTCGAAGGGAAGTTGAGTGATCTCCTTCCCACAGTCTGCGCATGACCAGTTGCCGGTGACCATCGGACGGGTACCGCGATCGAAGGTGCGCGCGGGTCGCTCGGGGCGGCTCGCACGGAAACAGTCGCGGCACTTGAGTGTGGAGGTTTGGTCCTCGCGAGGCGAGAACGGGAGCTCCGTGATCTCTTTGCCGCACTCCGAGCAGGTCCAAGAACCTTGGACCATCGGCTTGCGCGCAAAGCTGTCTGTGCCGTAGGGCATGTCACGCATAGTTACCTACTGATAAACGACCCGTAGACCTTGTACCATGCGTACACGTGAGGAATTCCCTCGTGACCAACGGTTGTCTTACGTCTTTTAATTATACACCACCGAGGTGGTATCGTCAACCACGCGGTGCGGGGATGTGTGGGTAGCTCATGGCGCTCGCGCGAGGTGTGGTATAGTGGAAGAAATTATCAGTACCAATCTTTTTTATGTCACTTACACTTTTAATCATATTGGGGGTGGTCGTCCTCGTCGCATTTTGGGCGATAAGCATGTACAACCGCTTTGTGTGTCTCGTCAACCGTACCAAGGAGGCGTGGGCGGACATTGATGTACAACTCAAACGCAGGTTCGATCTCATCCCCAACCTCGTGGAGACCGTGAAGGGCTATGCGAGCCACGAACGTGAGACGTTTGATGCGGTGACGGAAGCGCGCGCAAAGGCGACCAATCTCACCATTGACCCCAAGAATGTGACGGCAGAGCAGATACAAGCATTTGAGGCGGCCGACCTCGGCCTTACCCAAGCGCTCGGCAAGCTCCTCGCGGTTGCGGAAAACTATCCAGACCTCAAGGCGAACCAAAACTTTCTTGAGCTCCAGCGCGAGCTCTCCGACACGGAGAACAAGATTCAGGCCGCTCGACGCTTCTACAACGGCAACGTGCGTGACCTCAACACCGCCCTTGAGCAGTTCCCCGGAAACGTGATAGGAGGGATGTTCAATTTTGTCAAAATGGAGTTCTTTGAACTTGAGGAAAAAGACGCAGCCGCAAAAGAGCCGGTTGCAGTGAAGTTCTAGTATGGATGCCGCACTCCCGGCATCAACAACCGAGCACTTCCGCATCGCAACGACCGCCATCATTTGGAAGAATGACGGGGGTGGGCTCAAGTACCTCATCACAAAACGAGCGCCACACAAGCGTGTGCACCCAGGCAAGTGGACTGTGCCCGGAGGTGGGGTCACCAAAGAGGACTTTGTTGACCTTCCACCCACACATCCCGGACAGTGGTACCATGCGCTTGAGAATGCGCTTGTTCGTGAGGTGCGCGAGGAGGTGGATGTGACGGTAGACGATGTGACGTTTTTGGTGGATATCGTGACGATACGCGACGATGGCTCACTCTCGCTCATACTGAGCTACTTCGCTAGGTATGTCTCTGGTGAGGTTTCGCTCAACGATGAGAGCTCCGACTTTGCGTGGGTGAGTGCCCATGAGGCACGTGCGTACGACCTCATACCAGGTATTGCGGAGGAGCTTGTGGAGGTGGATGCGCTCCTCGCACAACGCCACCATGGCTAGTAGTTTCTACCAAAGGGCCGAACAAATGCAGACGCTTGACGTTCCTCCGGCGCGGTTGGCAACTGCGCGCGTCGACGCCCACACAAAGGTGCTCAATGAGCGCGAACGACGCGAACATGCCCAACTTGTACGGCGTATAGGCGTTCATGTGGGCGTGTTTATCGCGTCGTTTGTGTTCACCGCGGGCGCGAGCACCATCGGGGTACTCTTGTGGGTGCGACCTGATTCCCTTGGTGCGCTCGTGGGGCTTGGTGTCTTTTCGTCGCTCCTCTTTGTGGTATGCTTTTCACTGTTACGACTCGTGATTCTTCATGGACTCATGAATGAGTACGAGGAGGGGGAGGATTTGGGGACAGGTCACCACGTTGGAAAAAGTATCGTTTACGCGCTCCTCGCACTCGTAGTGGCGATGCTCCTCACAGGCCTTCTCATACAGACCGCAACCGCCTCGGGGAGGATTTCGGGAGATACGCGCGAGTTGTCCACGAGTACCAAATGACGTATGGCTACCCTCTACACACACCACGATAGCAACATTCGAAAGACGTGGTACCTCATGACCGGTTTTTTTGTGGTGGTTATCCTCATAGGATGGGTGGTGAGCTACATCTACGGCGACCCGTTGTTTGTGGTTGTGGCAACGGTATTCGCTCTTCTCATGAATGTGACGAGCTACTGGTTTTCCGACTCCATTGTCGTGCGAATGAGTCGTGCCGAGCCGGCTGACCCGGAGCAGTACCGCGAGGTGCACCGATTGCTCGAGAACCTTGCAATTACCGCAGGGCTCCCCAAGCCGCGACTCTACGTGATTGGCGACCCCGCGCCGAATGCGTTTGCCACAGGGCGCAACCCCGACCATGCCGTGGTGGCGGTGACCACGGGACTCCTCTCGATTCTCGATAGGACCGAGCTTGAGGGTGTGCTCGCCCACGAGCTTGCGCACGTAGGGAACCGCGACATTCTCGTGTCTACCGTAGCGGTTGTGCTCGTGGGTTTTGTGGCAATCCTCTCGGACTTCTTCCTTCGGTTTGGGGGGTGGGGAGGGGGGCGCGACCGTAAGCTCTCGGGGCCACTCATCGTGCTCGTCCTTGTGGCGGTCATTCTTGCACCCATCGCCGCTCGTCTCATTCATTTTGCGATAAGCCGTAAGCGCGAGTTTCTTGCCGATGCCTCCGGTGCGCTCCTCACGCGCTACCCCGAAGGGCTCGCGAGTGCGCTTCAAAAAATAAGCGCGTACGGCAGACCCATGGCGCACGCCTCGCACGCGAGTGCGCACCTCTTCATCGCAAACCCGTTCGGGGCAGGTGGAGGGGGTTTTGGGTCGTTTGTGAGTCGCATGTTTTCTACACACCCGCCCGTCGAGGAGCGCATCGCCGCATTGCGGGGAGAGCAGGGGTAGGGTATAACAAAGCGGGGTATGACTTTTTTGGGAGAAGCAGTTTGTGTACACGTTCGCGTGACGGTCGCTATCAAAGGCAACGCGGCCCCAAGCCAGTTCGAGTTCCTCGTCCTCAAAAATTCATGTTACTGCTTGACATTGAGTTGGCAGGGGATGACGAGCAACCAGCGCGTGTGCCCAAAACATCGGTTATGACGCCCACTCTCCAAGCCGCGCACCTTTCATGGCAAATTACCGCGAGGCGGCGGGGGAAAGATTTTTAGCTACCCGAACAACAGGGCGACCGAGTCGCCCTGTTTTCATTTCCAACTGCCCTGCAATGTTACTTTTTTTCTGGTACTATCCTGTGGTGTTCTGAATACGTACCCACAGACACGGAGGGTTCGCATAGTGGTCGAGTGCGCTCGCTTGGAAAGCGAGTAGGGGGCAACTCCTCATGGGTTCGAATCCCATACCCTCCGCA
>CAYLHB010000028.1:0-6147 GCA_964383505.1 uncultured Candidatus Saccharibacteria bacterium | reverse complement strand
CCCTCGGCCACACGACAAGGCAATTAATCGGATGTGGGTAGGAGTAAGTGAACACTACTCTCACGCAAGCCGTTTTGCGGTTCCCCACGAAGCGGCACGGGACCTCGACGAGCCCTTGAGGGTGTAGTGCTCATGGTCCTCGTCCATGTCAACAAAATCATCCGCCGCCTCTTTGAGTCTCGCACTGCTCGAGCGACCGAACGAAATGACCTCGACCTGACAGCCACCAGTTGTTTTCAGGTACTCAACGAGGGGTACAAAGTCGCCATCGCCCGTCGCGAGTACCACCGCATCGAGCTTCGGCGCCATTTTTATCGCATCTATCGCCATACCCACGTCCCAATCAGCCTTCTTCGCCCCGCCGTAAAATATCTGAAGGTCTTTTGTTTTTGCCTCAATACCAATTTTCGCGAGTGCTTCAAAGAACCCCTGTTCTTCCCCGCTCTCCGTGGTGACCACGTATGCGATTGCCCGCACGAGGGTGCGGTCCGCGACTGCGGCCTTGAGTACATTGTTGAAATTCACTTTCGCTTGGTAAAGATTTTTTGCACTGTGGTACAGGTTTTGTGTGTCTACGAACACCCCTACCCTCTGTCCTTTGTGTTTAACTACTGCCATATGAAAAATTACTACATCATAAAAAAACAAGCACACCGGTTACAGACGCTACCGATGATAGTACCACAATACCTGCCCAAACGATCTACTTTTTGAGATCAAGCTTTTTGATGAGTGCGTTGTATGAACGCTTGTTTTTCTTCTCAAGGTATTTGAGGTGGGCGCGTCGGTTCGCAACCATGCCAAGGAGCCCCCTTCGTGAGTGCACATCGCTCGGGTGCTTCTTAAGGTGTGCCGCGAGCTCGTTGATTTGCTTGGTGAGAAGCCCCACCTGCACCTCCGGAGAGCCCGTGTCAGAATCGTGACGGGCGGTGGTCTTCATGACGTTTTCCTTCTTCCTCTTTGTAAGCATGGCGTGAGTATAGCATGTATTGACAAAGCACGCAAGTGTTTGGCCGGCAGGGGTACTATTTTCAAGCTGAAGCTTGATTCAAAGGCGAACACGCGGTACGGGTCGAGCCGGTTGGTGTGTGGGGTACCGGTGTGCGAAAATAACGGGAATGACGGTACCACCAAGTGAGCTTCAAAAAAGGAAACGTGAGTTTCTGGAGTACATTGAGATTGAGCGTGGGAGGAGTGTGAAAACGGTGGAGAACTATGACCGCTACCTCACCCGCTTTATCGACCACACAGGGGCGCGGAACCCCAAGGATGTCACCGAGGACATGGTGCGTGAGTTCCGTCTCTGGCTCAACCGCCAGTACGCACACACAGGAGTGCGGGGAAACCAAGAGACGCTCAAGAAAAAGACGCAAAACTACTACCTGATTGCACTCCGTGCCTTCCTTAAGTACTTGCGTAAGCGCGGGGTCACGTCGCTTGAGCCGGAGCGCATTGAGCTTGCCAAGGTGGGGGATCGTTCGCTTGATCTCTTGACCACCTCCGAGCTCGAGCGTCTGTTGCAGGCTCCCGCCGGTGCCGACCTGAAGGATTTGCGCGATAGGGCGCTTCTCCTCCTCCTCTTCTCAACCGGGTTGCGTGTTTCCGAAGTGTGCGCGCTCGATGTCGACATTGACCTCTCGCGCGATATGCTCTCCGTGCGTGGCAAGGGCGATAAGGTGCGGGTGGTGTTCCTCTCTGATGAGGCGAGGGATGCGGTGCGCGCGTACCTCAAAGCGAGAAAAGACATGGATACAGCCCTTTTCATCACCATTTCTCCCAGAGCCAAGCATGACGGCATCAATCGACTAACACCACGCTCCGTTCAGCGTATAGTGAAGTACTACGCTACAAAGGCGGGCATTACCAACAAAGTAACGCCCCATATTTTGCGCCACGCATTCGCCACCGACCTGCTTGAAAACGGCGCAGACCTGCGCTCTGTCCAAGCGCTTCTTGGCCATGCGAGTATTTCCACCACCCAAGTGTACACCCATGTGACCGACGCCCACCTGCGCGAGGTGCACAAAAAATTTCACCACAAGCGCACGAAGTAGGTGTATAGTTGTTCCATGCGACTCGTGTCATGGAACGTGAACGGTTTGCGGGCTGTTGAAAGAAAAGGTTGCTTCAACAAGGTGTTTGACCTCGCGCCCGACCTGCTCCTCATTCAAGAGACGAAGGCTTCAGAAGACCAACTTTCCGAGGAGGTGCGCAATATTCAAGGGTTCCATTCGTACTTCGCCGCGCCCACCTTACGGAAGGGATACAGTGGTGTGGCCCTCTACACGAAAGCAAAGCCCTTGCGTGTCGAGTACGCGCTTGGCGGTCCGGACCACCTCGACTCCGAAGGGCGATTGATTGTCGCACACTTCGAGCGGTTTACGCTCCTCAATGTGTACTTTCCCAATGGAGGCCAAGGCCCTCATCGCCTCGCGTATAAGCTGGAGTACTACGATGCGTTCTTAAAGTACATAGAATATATTCGCACAGTACAGCCGAATGTTATTTTTGCCGGAGACGTAAACACCGCCCACAAGGAGATAGACCTCGCGAGACCGAAGGAAAATGAGACAAACACCGGCTTTCTTCCGGTAGAGCGCGCATGGCTCGACGCCGTCACGCGAGCCGGTTACATCGACACCTTTCGATACTTCTACCCTAAAAAGAAAGACTCCTACACCTACTGGGATATGAAAACGAGAGCGAGAGACCGCAATGTGGGCTGGAGGATTGACTATTTCTTTGTATCCCCTGCCCTCACCACAAAACTTAATGGTGCAAGCATTCATGCGGAGATTGAAGGTTCCGACCACTGCCCCATTTCACTTGATGTAGAACTAGAGTGACGAGTACCATAAAGGACAGTTATCCACAGCCTAGCGGTACTATGTCCTTTACATGTCTTTGACACTTGCTACACTGCTACTCAGACCAGCGTGATGGTGAATCCAAGGAAATAGCGCGGTGCTCTCTCTGTGTGAGTACATCGTGCAAAGAAAGCGCCGCGCTATCTCCAAGGACCGTTCTTTAGAGAAAATAGTTCTTTGAAGAAGCAATAAACCAAGAAGGATACAAGTCAAGTGTAGATGTCTTCAACAAAATAAAAACTATATAAAGAGACACTCCTACCACGACGGAAATATCCCTTGAGGCAGAAAGCTTCAAACAAAAAAATAAAGAAAGCCCCTTCCAGCATTAAGGCCGTCTGCGCGAAAAATGGAGACTCCAACCATGAATCGCCGTATGACAGATCGCAACGTGTTCTCAACCCATTCGTGAGCCCATATTACGATCTGCCATATGAAAAGCAGGCGGTCTTTTTTTATGTCGCGCATCCCTTTCCTTTGTATTGTTCACCCTACTCCACATGATGCTTACGGCGCAACGCAGAAACTTCCTTCAATTCCTCGCTCTCACGCTTTTCTTTTCCACTTGCACCAAGCTTGGCAAGCTCTCCCGAGTCCATACGAGACAACTCCAATGCCCTGCTTTCAAGGTACTCCTGCGTGTTTTTTGAAGGGTCATCGAGTACCTCTTCAAGCAACGCATGAAGTATGCTTCCAATACGAGGTCCTGGTGTTTCATGTGTAATGTCCATAAGACGCGCTCCATCAATCTTAAGCATTCTAACCGATATCGGGTCACGCAGGGCTTCCTCCACCATGCTTTTATATTTCCTGAAGCGAAACGGCTGTTCTTTTGGCCTCCCACTTCCAATCCGGTCGCAAATCCTCACGTTGAGTAGGTGCCATATGTCCTCACGACCCACGTTTGCCACCATGCGTCGCACTGCAGAGAGTGTAATTTTGTCAGGGTCACTGAAAAACATATGCCACCGTACCATTTTGACAACTTTTTCGACAATATCCTTAGGAAAACGTAAGTCATTCAGTGCTCGGCGCGTTACACGTGAACCGACCACCTCGTGCCCATAGAAGGTTATGTCTCCTGCGGGCGTTACTCGTCGAGATTCAGGTTTAGAAATATCATGGAAAAGGGCTGCAAGTCGTACTTCTAGTGGCCAATCCTTGTCCGCAGCGTGTTGCAGAGCCCGTAGTAAGTGATCAAACACAGGGTATGAGTGCGCCTTGTTCTGCGTTACTCCAACTCCGCGCTCGAGATCTGGAAGCACATACTGAAGAAGGCCGGTGTGTTTCATGTGTAACAGTGCCTCCATTGGGCGAGGTGACATAACAATCCGTATTAACTCATCACGGATACGCTCTTTGCTGATGCGCGCGAGGTTACCGGAAAGTAGGGCCATCGCCTCAAAAGTTTTTTGCTCTATGCTAAAGCCAAGCTCCGCGCCGAGGCGTATACCACGTAGCATACGAAGGGCATCTTCCTGAAACCTCTGTCTCGGGTCGCCTACCGCGCGCAGTAAGTCTGCTTTGAGATCACCTTGTCCTTTATAAGGATCAACTACTTGTCCTTTATAAGGTTCGAGTGCTATAGCATTTATGGTGAAGTCTCTCCGCGCAAGGTCTTCTTCGAGCGAGACCCCAAACTCCACATCGTCTGGGCGACGTGCGTCGCTGTACCCCCCGTCTTTCCGATAGGGTGTTACCTCTACCACTTTTACTCGCACATCCTCGGTGTCTGCGTTCACCACACCCACCGTGCCGAATGAGTTGTTGTAGTACGTCTCCTCAAACAACATTTGTATTTCCTCTGGGCGGGCATTTGTGGTGACATCCCAATCTTTTGGCTCCTTTCCAAGAAGTAGGTCGCGCACACAACCACCGACCATATAGGCCTCAAATCCAGCGTTCTGTAGGGTGCCCATTACACGTGTAACGGGCACCGGCACCTTGCCTAGAATTGTTGACATGATTCTATTCTATCGCATTTTATTTACTTTTCCTATACAATGCAGTTATCGCCCCCGTGGTGAAATGGATATCACAGCAGTCTTCGGAACTGTTGTTCTGGGTTCGAGTCCTGGCGGGGGCACTAGAGTAGCTTGAAGTCTTCAAGGATTTAATTTGCGCACAGTTTATTTTTCCCTGCAACTGCAAAATGTACTTCGTCGATTGACGAAAAAATCGTCGTTGGTAGAATTGGGTGCATGGATTTCGTGACCGATCAGCTCAAGCTCTTGGGATTCAATGATAGAGAGGTGCGTGTGTTCACTACACTAATCGCTTTCGGTCGCATGAAGATGACTACAATCGCATCACGTTCGGGTGTTGCGCGCACTAGTGTAGATGCAATCGTTCGGAGACTGGAGAAGCAAGGCATCGTTACACGTGAAAAGGTAGGAGGGCACTGGGAGTATTCGGTGCACGCTTCGGATGTTGCGGTAAGCCTCACAAACTTAGTTCATAAAATTGATTTTTCAAAAAAAGAAAAAGATATTTTTGACGAAAAAGGCGTCATTCATGAGAGTTTGTACAGAGACCGCATCGAGAGACAATTTAATTTACATGTGGGAGAGCGTACGAGCATTCTTCTCTCGGTTCTTGGAACGGGCAGAGAAAGGGTGGTTGAGTTTGAACACATTCTTAATCTTGCGAGACATCATGAGATCAGGCTCGAAATACTCACTTGCGAGCACGTAGCAAATGATTTTTCAAGATACGCGCGCGAGGTACTCGCATTGCTTACAAGCTATGAGCTTAGGATGAATATCTTGCCGCGCGCATACTGTCTAGGTGGAGTTGATTTTATTGGTTTTCGTGATGTGGCACTTGCACTTGACCATCACTCCGGTCTATATGAGGAAATAGCAACACCCCTTGCTGTTGAGGCGATAAATCACCTATTGTTTGTGGCGCGTGAGACCGGGTGGAGTATTGATCTCGGCCGCTTTCTTGAGTCAAGAATTGAAGTAAAAAGAAGTTCGTAGTAGACTGCATCCCATTGCGGGTATCGTTTAGTGGTAGGATGGCGCCTTGCCATGGCGCAGACGGGAGTTCGATTCTCCCTACCCGCACATAGCACCGCTCAATATAACACCTTGATTCTCCGCGGTTATTCTCGGTTCGAAGGTTTCAGAATGCCTGTACACCGCTTGTTCCAACTCGAGGAGAGCAGCAAATAACGGGGTAGGAGTTGCTTTATTATAACCCCGTCGAGTACCTCGAAATGGTCCCAAAAGAAGTGTAGGTACTGCCTTTGGAGTCTGAGAGACGCTTTTTTGTAGGT
>CAYLHB010000027.1:0-6347 GCA_964383505.1 uncultured Candidatus Saccharibacteria bacterium | reverse complement strand
AACCATGTTCCTGCGGGCATGTGGCTCGCGACAGAGGATTTAAATGGCAAGAGGTCACGGGTGGGCGTGACGATGATCCCAGGACCACTCGGGGACCAGATACGCGTAATGACCACTACGGGCGAACGGATCATGGAGACCAATGGTCTTGTGGTGGACGGTGCGTACTTTTGTGATGCCTCGGATGAAATATGTGCGCGTTGCGTGTTTCGAAACGTCACGCGGGTACCCCACTGTGTTCGATTTGATGTATTCGAGGAACGTGTCGTTCAAAAAAACAGGGACGAAGAGCGCACATATGAGCCACCCTGCCTTTGCTGAATTCACGCCTCCGGACACTCGTCCGGAGGCGACTTGCTTTTTTGTGTACATACGTACAATACAGACAGGTTGAAACGGGAAGGAAAATTCAATGACTATTGCGATTGCGTTTGGAGGCCATGGGAATAATCTCCTGACCTATGGGAAGACAGTGGATGAAGGCGAGTCACGGCTCCCTGATTTACGCCGACTCGCGCTTTCATCGCGCAGTGTACACGAGGTATTTGCGACCGCCGACTATATCATCGGGAGAAACTTCGATGGTCTCACAGTGAATGAGGCGCTTCGTAGTCAGCGATGGGTGTCCGACACACGTCTCTACCAACCACTGAAGATAGCCCTCGACCTCGCATTGGTGCGTGCGCTCGAACATGCGCTTGGTGGCCTCATCAGTAGCGTGGTCCAGTATGGTGTGGGACTCTCACTTGGAGAGGTTACCGCGCTTGCTGCCGCGCGCACTTGGTACAATGTTGAAATCCCACTCAACCTCGGTATCCGACGTGGTGTGCTCATACTTGAGCATCAACCAAAGGGTGAGCGTATGAGTACGTGGGCACTCATACGATGTGGTTGGGAAAAGGCAGTCCAGCACATCCATAATCTCCGTGCACGTCACCACGATCATGCGACAACGCTTGCGCTCACTAACGACAACGCAACAGAGATTGTGCTGGTAGCAGGTGAGGAAGAGGAACTTTCGTTGCTTGTGGAAGAGATAAAGGCGGGAGGGACACGAATAACACCGGTTCGAGATCTGAGACTTGGTGCGATATTCCATCACCCAAGCTTGAAGGCTGCAGCACACCCATTCCTTGAGGCGGTGTACGAGTCAGGACCCGTTACCTCGTCTTTTCCTGTTCTATCCAATGTAACCGGTGAGCCGCATCACATTGAGCGGCTTGCCTTTAACCTTGGGGAACACCTCTGGCACCCTGTCAGGTTTACCAGCTGTGTGGACTACCTGGTTGCTCAAGGCGTCACGCGGATAGTGGTGATAGGCGGTGGGGCAGTGGTGAACCTGCTCCAACCCACGTTTGGCAAAGACAACGTCCTTGTGATTGAAACATTAGATGATGTCCAGCGTGTGGCCAATGAGCTGCGCGCTTGAAAATACACGTCATTCGACCCCGCACACCGTGAGGGGTCGCTTTTATCTACGGGCTATCGCTTCGTCCACTTGAGGTAGAGTGCGGGAACGAGTACGAGCGTGAGCACAACCGCAAACGAGAGGCCGAATATGATGGCAATCGCAATCGGTCGCCAGAGGTCGGAGGCGAACGCAAGGGGAGCGATACCGACTATCGTGGTGAGAGTCGTGAGGAAAATGGGGCGCAAACGAAGCGCAGCTCCCTCGATGACCACCGTTCTAAGCGGAAGCTCCGGGTGGTCGACTCGCATGCGGTTCCACACGTCCACAAGAATGATGGCGTTGTTGACCACCACGCCCGCAAGCGCTATGAAGCCGAGCATGGAGGGGAATGACAGGTACTCGCGCGTGAGGAGGAGCCCCAAGAGGACGCCGATGAGGGAAAGGGGCACCGTCGAGAGCACGATGAGCGCCTGCCGGTAGGAGTTGAACTGTACGACGAGGACCGCGAGAATAAGCACGATACCTATACCAAGCGCTCGGAATGTATCGCGGAACGACTGGTCCACGTCTTCGGTCTCACCCCCCACCTTCATACGTACCCCGTCGGGCAAGGGTCCCTCCTCAAGGAACCGGTGTTCAAACTCTGCTGACACGTCACGTGCATTCGCGCCCTCGCGCACATTGGCCGTGACCGTGGCGATACGCTCCTCGTCCTCGCGTCGTATGGTGTCGCTCGACGCCTCAAGTGACTCGGAGAGCACGCTCCCAAGGAGCACCGTGCCTTGCGGTGTTTGCACGGGGAGGTCGCGGAGCGCTTCAAGGCTCACACGGTTGGTGTCGTAGACGGTTCTCCACGCACTGTTGAGGTTGAGGGTAACGACCACGTCAATCTCATCACCCCCACGCTTGATGGTGGTTGCATCCGTTCCGAAGATCGCGGTGCGAAGAGTGCCCGCGAGCTGTGCGGGGGAGAGCCCGAGCTCGGCGGCCCTCCTTCGGTCAACGCGGAGCGCAAACTCCGTCGCGTCATCCTGGCCGCTCGCCTCCACGGTGCGTGTGCCCTCGATTTCTCGGAGGGTGTCTGCCGCCCGCGCGGCGAGCCCCTTCAACTCCACCATGTCGTCGCCGAAAAAAGTAATGAGTACCGGCGCGCCCGTTGGTGGGCCTTCGTTTGGCTGTTGGACGCGCGCATCAATTCCCGGGAGCCCTGCGAGTGCTTGCTCGATGTCTGTAAGGATGAGCGAGGAGGTGCGCTCACGGTCTTTATCGAGATTGACGCTCACCGACGCGTAGCGAGGGCCGCTCTCCGGTGACTCATCAAAGACGGAGCCGGCACCCACGGTCGTGGTGAACGATTCGATTTCCGGAATCGTGAGGAGCACCTCCTCAACCGCGCGTGCGCTCAAGTCGGTGCGCGCAAGCGGGGTGCCCTGCGGCTCCTCGATGGAAATGTAGAGGAAGTCGACATTGCCCTGGGGGAAGAAGGATACTTTGATGAGGCCCACGGCAGGTGCGCTCATGAGTGCGATGAGGAGCACGGTGAGCCCGCTGAGCAAGGCTCGCTTCCTCCCGCGATAATCGAGGAGGAGGGGAATGGTACGGCGGTACCACGCGCGGACTTTCTCCGCGTACGCCTCCTGCCTCTGTTCGAGCGTGCTTACCGAACGACGGCGCAGGAGCGACGTTGCGATGAGCGGAATAATACCGAGCGATACGGCAAGCGAGCTCACCAATACCGCAATCACGGTAAACGGAATCGAGTCGATGAACTCGCCCGTCACCCCGCTTATCGTGAAGAGCGGAGCAAAGACTGCAATTGTGGTGAGGTTGCCACTCGTGAGCGGGTAGTGGTACTCGGCAAGAGCCTGTATGACCGCGGCGTGCTTATCACCATCTTTCTTAAGGTTGGTGTGTATCGCCTCCACCACGACGATAGCGGTATCGACGAGGAGTCCCACCGAGAGAATGAGCGAGAAGAGTGAAATGAAGTTTATGGTGTTGCTGGTCGCATTCATCACCATGAGTGCGGTTAAAAACGAGAGCGGTATGGAGAGCGATGCGATGAGTGCTTCGCGCCACCCGAGCGCAACGAGGAGTACGAGGAGCACGAGACCGACCGTCTGTAGGCCCGTGCCGGAGAGCTGGCGAAGGTCGCGGAGTATCTGGTCGCCCGCATCAAAGGTGATTGCGGTTGTGAGCGTAGTCCCGTTTCCGTTCTCACGTTTTAAAAGCGCAGTCACGTCGCGTGAGAGCGCGGTGATGTCACTCCCTCGCTGTTTGTAGACCGTGAGCGTTGCAGCTTGCGTCGCGGGTGAGCCATTTTGAGAGACGCGCGCGATGGTGGAGTAGTCTTCGACGCCGGGAGCAACTGTAGCGATATCAGCGAGTGTGAGCACGGTGCCATTGGGGGTAACAATAGGTACGTCCGCCACTTCGCTCGGGTCGGTGAGCTTTCCCTTGAACTCAACCGCGTACTCGACGCCACCCATTTCTATGGAGCCAACCGGGAAGGTGACATTGTTTGCCCGTAGGGCGTTTACCACTGCTTCGAGCGTGAGCCCGTGGAGTGTGAGCGCCTCTTTTCGCACCACGACGCGTACCTCCGGCTCGCGCACGCCGGAAACCTCCGCGCGGGAGACCCCGCGCACCCCCTCAATGCGCTCTTTGAGGAGCTCCGCCTCTTTGCGAAACTCGGTCACAGGGAGGTCGCTCGTGAGCGCGGCGATCACTACGGGCTGGTCGGCGAAGTTTACCTCGGAAACCACGGGCTCTGTCGCGTCCTCGGGGAGATCGCCCCGCACCTTGTCCACCTCGTCTTTGACCTTGTCGATTGACTCTTGTATGTCTGCGGACGCATCAAACTCGACCACGACCGTTCCTACACCCTCGCGCGCAGTCGACGTGAGTTTTTTGATGCCGTCAATGTTGGCAACCGCGCTCTCAAGCTCCTCCACAAGGAGCGACTCGACATCTTCGGGAGAGGCACCCGAGAGCGTGCTTGTCACAATCGCGACCGGCACCTGCACCTCCGGCGCACTCTCGCGCTGTATGGTGAGTGCCGAGCCCACGCCGAAGAGCACGAGGGAGAGTGTCACGAGGTAGGTGAGCGCGGGCTTTTCAGTAAAAAATGTCCAGATAGCAAGCATGGTGTTATTCGCGCACCACGTCGACCACATCACCGGGCGCATGGCCACGCGCGTCGCGTACGATTGACGTATCTGCACTAAGGCCTTCAAGGACGAGCATCGCGTCGCCAATGATGGAGCCCTCTTCTATGGGGAGCGCGGTGAGCGTATCATTCTCGCCAACCGAGAGCACCACGAGCCCTTGGGGTAGGACCTTGATTGCGGTGATGGGGATGAGGAACCCGTCTGCGGTACGCGTGTCTGCGGTGGCGTCAAGCGGAGCGAGTACAAGCTCCACGAAGTCGCCGTTTGCAAGTGTTGCCCCGGCTGGAACGCTCACTGTGATGCGCGCTTTCTTCGTGACCGGGTCGAGCCCCGGTGCGCGCGTGGTCACCGTGCCGTCGTAGCGGTCTGCGATGCGCACCGTTTGACCCACCGTCACGCGGTTGAGCGATGTTCCGCTCACAAACGCCTCGATTTCAAGTGCGCCCGGGTTTGCCACGATGCCGACCACCTCGCTCTGTTGGACAAAATCTCCGCGTGAGAGGCTCCAGCTCGTGAGCGTCCCACGTATGGGTGTGCGTACGAGCGCCCGCTCAAGCCCGGCTTGCGCCTGTGCGAGGGCTCCGCGTGCGCTTACCACTGCCGCCTCCGCCGAGGCGACATCTTCGGTACGCTCGCCGGTTTCAATTTTTTCGACCGCGCTCTCTGCGGAGGTAAATGCGCTCTGTGCGGATGCGATCGAAGTGCGCGCGGACACGACCGCACCAAGTGCGCCTTCGACCGATGCGCGCGCACCCTCGATGCTCGCACTCTCCGCCGCGAGCACCTCGCGCGTGGTGTCTCCGCGCGGTTCGCGCTTGTTCACGTAGAAACTCACGTCTCCGAGGAAGGACTTCACCGAAATGAGCCTCTCTTCCGTGGTGCGGAGTTTCTCCTCGAGCTCCTCGTCAGAAACAGGTGTGTCAAGCTCCTTTTCCCATGTTGAAAAGAGTGAGCCGAGTGCGACGCGTGCACGCTCTATCGGTTGGCGTTCATCGTAGGTAGCGGAGTAGGGGGTGAAGGTAGGATTTACGGTCTGAGGGTTTTGGAAGAACCGGTCCGCTGTGCCCTGTACCGCGTTTGTCGACGCACTGTACGCACTCGAGAGTGCGGTGCGCGCATTGGTGCGGGCCTGTGTGAGGGCGGTTTGCGCAGATTCCTTTGAGACGGTTGCCGATGTTCGATCTTCCGCACGCGCACCTGTACGCACCTTTGAGAGCTGGGCCTCGGCGGACTGGAGTGCTCCTTGTGCCTGAAGGAGTGTCGCGCGCTCGCTCGCCGGGTCGATTTCCGCGAGCACCGCTCCCGCCTCCACAAATGTGCCTGCCGTTGCACGTACTACCGTCACCTCTCCCGACTTTTGCGCACGAAGCTCCGCTTGAGTGGAAGAGCGCACCTCACCGAGGAGCACGAGGGGGCCGCGCTCTCCCGAGAGCTCACCGACCGTCACTACCTCGACACGTGCGGTGCGCTCGTCGGGTGGTGTGGTCTCGGTAGTTGAATCGCCCTTTGAAAGCAAGGCCGTGTAGGCACCTGCGGCAAGCGCAAGCAACACTCCAAACGCGAGCGCGCTGCGGGGGTACCTCCTTATGTAGGTGATTGGTGACATGGACGACATACGTTTCATTTATAAGTACTTGTTGAATTCTACACATTTTTGTCATTTTGTCAAAAACGTGCATTTGCTCCGCAGTTCTGTGGTACACTCCCTCTATTGTCATAACTTGGGTATCTATGATCAAAAACTTTTTGATGAAAAAGCTCGCCGA
>CAYLHB010000026.1:0-7178 GCA_964383505.1 uncultured Candidatus Saccharibacteria bacterium | reverse complement strand
GTTATGGAACATACAAACTACTTCCAAAAGCAAATCGATACACTCAAGCGTCTTGCGACCGAAATTGAGGGTTAAAAAAATGCCACCGATAGACGGGGCATTTGTGGTGAGTAATGTAGATGTACTACGTGATACGTCACTCTTTTTTCAGGTAGGGAGGCGGCATCATTAAATCATCATACGAAATGTCTTCATTCATCGGATCATACACAGGGGTTGGTGGCCATGGTTTGGTGTCATCGCCACCCATTTCTTCATCCGTTCCGGATGCCATATATGTCGCTCCTCGACTTGTGTTTTCTCACCAATGTAGTACAGTAGCACACACATGAAAAAAGCGATACACCCCAATAGCTACCGCCCCGTCATTTTCGAGGACGCAACCAGCGGCGCTCGCTTTTTGATAGGGTCTACCATCTCGACGAAGCTCACCGCGGAGTGGGACAATGGGACGACGTACCCACTCGTCAAAGTGGAAATCTCCAGCGCCTCACATCCGTTTTATACCGGCAAGGAGACGGTGATTGACAGTGCGGGTAGGGTTGAGAAGTTCAAAAAACGCTCCGCCGCCGCCAAAAAGATAGCGGGAACGACCGCCCACACATCCGCGTAGCGCTCTTCGTACGAGAACGGTATGCGCACCACGCGAGCGCGATATGGATATCGCAAAATATAAGGATAATCAAAAAACGGCGTACCTCGCCGGAGAAGTGGAGCGTCTCGCACTCGAGCTTGAGCGCGTGCGTGAGATAGCGGCAAGCGACCCTGCCATGGGAGAGCTCGCGGAGGAGGAAGTGGCGTCACTCGTCGCACAGCAACAGGCTATCATTGAGCAGATGGATGCCATTCTCAAAGAGGAGGGTGCGCTTGAGGAGTTCCCCAATGAGGTGATTCTCGAGGTGCGCGCAGGTGCGGGTGGCGAAGAGGCCGCGCTTTTCGCCGAGACGCTCGCATCCATGTACCGCACGTACGCACAAACGCAGGGCTGGAACGTCCGCACACTCTCGGAGAGCGAGAGCGACCTTGGGGGGTACAAGGAGGCGGCGTTTGAGTTCCGTGGGACGGGTGTGTACAAACAGCTCCGATTCGAAACAGGGGTGCATCGGGTCCAGCGTATCCCCGCAACGGAAAAGATGGGTCGCATACACACCTCCACCGCCTCCGTTGCGATTCTCCCCATGCGCAAGAAGGTAACGACCGTTATCGACCCCTCCGAACTCGACATGGAGTTTTCGCGCTCGGGAGGTGCGGGGGGGCAGAATGTGAACAAGGTGGAAACCGCCGTGCGCCTCATCCATCGCCCGACCGGCCTCGATGTGCGGTGTACGAGCGAGCGCTCACAGCAGGCCAACCGCGAGAAGGCACTCATGATGCTCACCGCTAAGCTCGAGGCGCTGCGTGAGGAAGAAGAGGCGAAAAAGTACGCCGATACGAGAAAAAATCAGATTGGCACAGGTGATCGTAGCGAAAAAATACGCACCTACAATGTGCCACAAGACAGAGTCACCGACCACCGCATTAAAGAGAGTTGGCACAACATAGAGAGCATACTCGGGGGCGCCATTGGGCCGATTCTTGAGGCACTCAACCACGCGGAGCACGGCGCCACAGACAACGAGTAGTGTGCTTTGACATTTACGGGAAACTCCGTATACTTCCGTAACGTATGACAATCACGACCATAGATGTAGCGAAAAACGACACAGTCGAGCGCATGTTCCATGCGGGCGCTCATTTCGGTTACGCAAAGAGTAGGAGACACCCCAGCACAAAAGATCTCATTTTCGGACATAAGAACAAAGTGGAGATTTTTGATCTTGAGAAAACAAGCGACCTGCTCGCGCGCGCTTTGGAGTTCGTGCGCACGCTTGGTCGTGAGCGCAAGGTGCTCCTCTTTGTGGGTGGCAAGCCAGAGAGCCACAAGCCGATTCGACTTGCCGCTGACACATTGGGTTTGCCCTATGTGGCGGGAAGATGGATAGGGGGCACACTCACCAATTGGAGCGAGATTGCACGTCGCATCAAGTTGCTCGAGGAGCTTAAAGAACAACGTGAGCGCGGCGACCTCTCGAAGTACACCAAACTTGAACGATTAAAGATTGACAGGGAAATCGCTAAGCTTGAGCTCATGTACGGAGGCCTCACCTCCCTCGAAGGGCGAACACCCGATGCGCTGTTTGTTGTTGACCCGAAGCGCGAGTACACCGCTATTCGTGAAGCGCACGCACGTAAGCTCCCCACCGTGGCACTCGCCAACAGCGATTGCGACATTACACAGATCACGTACCCCATTCCGGGCAACGATGCCGCATCAAAGTCCATTGCGTTCTACGTAGAGGAGGTTGCGCGCGCGTACCGAGAGGGTCTTGCGGAAGCGCCTGTACGCACGGTTGAGAAAGCGTAAGCGCTTCACAGCGCACCGATTACGCGGTACTATTCACGCATGGTTATCACCACCGAACTCATAAAGGATTTGCGGGAGCGTACCGGTTTGTCCGTCATGGACTGTAAGAAGGCACTTGAGGAGGTGCAGGGGGATATGGAAAAGGCGCTTATCGTGCTTAGAAAGAAGTCAAGCGCGGCCGCGGAGAAGAAGGCAGGTCGCTCGCTTGGTGCCGGCACAGTTGCCGCCTACGTACACAGTAGCAAAGATATTGGGGCGATGGTCGCGCTCGCGTGCGAAACCGACTTTGTCGCAAAGAATCCGGAGTTTGAGGCGCTCGCGCACGATATTGCGATGCACGTAGCCGCCGCACAGCCACAGTTTACCACTCGGGAGCAGGTGAAGGAGGAAGATGTGGCAAAAGCTCGTGAGCTTTTTGAAGAAGAAGCAAAGAGCAAGCCAGAAGCTATGCGCGCATCGATTGTTGAGGGAAAGATGGCCAGCTACCTGAAGGAAAAGGTGTTGATTGAGCAAGAGTTCATTAAAGACCCCTCGCGTTCCATAAAAGACTTGATTGACTCTGCGGTGCAGAAGTTTGGTGAGCGTGTGGAAATAGCCGAGTTCGCTCGTTTCAGTACACGCTAACCATGTGGGCTGCAATTCTGTTTGGTACGTCGGGTATCCTCTTGGCGGGGTTACTGGCCTTAAAAGCACTTGAACGGAGTGCTGGCACAGTGTACGTCGTGCCTGTGCGTAGACATCTTGATAAACTCATACTCAAGTCGGGGCGTCTGATCGAGACGTGGTCCTCTGTTGCAGTACGATCAGTGTCACATGATGTGGTATTGAAAAGTGTACACGGTATTTCAGTATTACTGCTTCTCTTGTTGCGCTCACTTGAGGGTACCCTAACGCATTGGGTGGTGCGCGTGCGAGCAAAGCGACGTTCGCTGTCAGATAAGAATGTGAGGAAGTTGTTGTTTTCAGCAACACAGGTAGACAGGAAATCAGCTATGCGCGACGCGGGGGAGGATAGGGGTGTGCCGGAGTAGCTCAGTCGGTAGAGCAACGGTTTTGTAAACCGTAGGTCGCGAGTTCGAGCCTCGCCTCCGGCTCAAAGAAATTATGAGGGAAGGGTATGCAAGGAGTCCGTACTTTCACGTCGCGCACGCACGTGATCTTCGTGGGTGGGACTACATACTGTTTAGGTTCTTTGAAGTGCTCCCTGGCGCCATCTCATGGGGAACAATTCTTCTTGTGGTGGTCCTTTCTGCGTTTGCCCCTGTTGCGGCCGCATACTTTATCATCGCGTTTGACCTGTATTGGCTACTGAAAACGGTGTACCTAGGGCTCCACCAGCGCTACAATTTTCGCAGGATGCGGCACAGTTTGAAGGTTGATTGGAACGAACGCCTCTCGCACCTCAAGTATGAGCATCTCTACCACATGGTGCTTCTCCCCTACTACAATGAGAGTGAGGAAATTGTGCGCGCCAGTTTGGAATCGCTCACACACGCTTCCTACGATTCACAAAAAATCCTCATTGTACTTGCGTCAGAAGCACGTGCGGGTGAAAAGGCGGCAGGCATCGGAACACGAATGACGCGTGAGTTTTCTGCACGCTTCGGTGGGTTTCTGGTTACCTCTCATTCCGATGGGCTACCGGGAGAGGTGCGGGGCAAAGGTCCGAATATTACGTTCGCGGCAGAGGAAGCAAGGAGACAGCTCCTCGATGCGAAAAAGATTGCGTACGAGGATGTCATAGTTTCCGCGTTCGATATCGACACAATAATAGAGCCGGACTTCTTCCTGTGTCTCTCCTGGCATTTCCTCACGACAGAGGATCCCCACCGTGCATCATTTCAACCGGTGCCCGTCTACAACAATAACATCTGGGATGCCCCGGCGGTTTCGCGTGTCGCGGCGTTTTCAAGCACGTTTTGGCAAATGATACAGCAGGAACGCCCGGAAAAACTCACCACGTTCAGCTCACACGCGGTGTCGTTCAGAGCACTTTACGAGGTCGGGTACTGGCAAAAAAACGTTATCAGTGACGATAGTCGCATATTTTGGAACTTGTTCTTCGCGCACGACGGCAACTATCGCGTTGTACCCATCGCGTACCCTGTCTACATGGATGCAAACCTTGCCCCCACTCTGTTAGGAACACTTCGGAACATCTACAAGCAACACCTCCGTTGGATGTGGGGTGTGGAGAATATCCCCTACATGCTCTTCAGTTTTGTAAAAAATAAAAAAATTCCACTGCGCACTGCTCTTCACCACACGCTCGTGCAGATCGAAGGATTTTGGAGCCTTGCCACAAGTCCTATCATCATCCTACTCCTTGGGTGGCTCCCGCTCATACTCGGGGGCGATGCGTTTCGAGATACCGTACTTTCATACAATCTCCCCTACATCACACGCAACCTTATGATTGTCGCCATGCTCGGTCTTGTGCTCGCCGCGTACATCGCGTTTTTCTTCATGCCTCCAGTCCCGAAGCACTTCAAGCGACCTCGTGTGGCGTACGTCGTGGCATCGCTCCAATGGCTCATGGTGCCCTTCAGTATTATTATATTCGGTGCGCTCCCGGGACTCCATGCACAAACACGGCTCATGTTTGGCCGCTATATGGGTGCATTTTGGGTTACCCCCAAACATCGTGCTTCATCCAAGCTACCGTGAAACCGCTCTCCAACAAGTTGCGATGGCTCCTCCTTGTCTTGCTCGGGATAGTGTTTATTGCGGGAACACCTGTACTCATCGGCTACAGCAAGGGGTATCGCTTTGGCGATGCGCTCGACCTCATTGCGACTGGAGGAATGATTATATATAACGATGTTGCCAATACCGAAGTGTATTTGAATGGTGTCTACGTAAAGAAGAGCGGTACTGTCTTTCGAAACACCCTTATCCAAAACCTTTTTCCGCGTAAACTGTATACGGTGCGAGTCGAGAAAGTAGGGTACCAAACGTGGAGCAAAGAACTCACTGTCGAGCCGAACTTGGTGACCGAGGTGCGCGTGCTCATGCTTCCGGTGCCGTCCTTAATCGCGTGGACTGCGATACCCGCTACCACCACATCTCCATCCGGGCTTTTGGGCGTTGGAACCACGTCCACACAGGTAGCCACCACCACCGAACATGTTCAGCTTTTAGATCGTCTTGTACGAAACCTTGGACAGTTTGAGGTGGAAGTGGGAACCACTACCTACGTCACGGTACGAGGTGTGCGTACCGCCACCACCTCCATCGTGAAGGAGACACGCTACCCCGAATGGCTTCAAGAGATTGCATCTTCAACCGGCTTTAAAGGTGCGGAAAATGTGCGAGAGCGGGATGGCATAGTAACATGGCTCAAAGATGGCAACATCTTTGGCGCGTGGGTTCGCTACGATGAGGCACCTCCATTTTTCATGTGTACCAAGGTGTGTGAGGAATTGTTTGTCTTTGATTGGTCGGAACCTTTTTTACAGTACGAGTTTTTCCCAAACAGAGGTGATGTGCTTGTAGTCGCAACAGAGAAAGGAGTATTTGCGGTTGAAATAGATGTCCGTGGAATGCGTAACGTGCATACGATTATCGAAGCCCCCAATCTTCAATTTTTGCTGGACGGTGAGGAGCTTATTGTGTACAACGGTGCCACATTCAACCAAACAACATTGTAGTGGTTCGACGCATGAAAAATGAATAGCACAGTGCTCGCTACTCAACCAGCGAGCCCCCTTAGAACATAGGAACCAACGGGGCAACGAACTACCAAGTTACAAGTATCGCGTCTAGAAAATGCTTCACAGTTGCACAACCTACCATTATAAGTGTTGGCACTGTTACAACTGCAGAAACGTACTCTTGTGTGTGCGCCTCCACCACCACGGGAAGAAGCACAAACGATGAGGCACATTTGAAGAGGATTGCGTATGCCGCGGCTTCCTTGTAGATTATTGCGCACGCCATGGGCTCATTGTAGAGGCACGTGTTTGGCAGTGGGTCTATCCTCCAGCTAAACAGAGCTAATATTGCTGACACTGCAAAAAACAGCCATAAGAACAGCCATGGAGCCCCCCGCACCCCCACTTTTAAATACGAGGATTCGGTACAATAGCCGGATATGGTGAACACACAACAACACCTCCTCGATAAGGAGAGGTTCAGTATCAAAGTGATGTTCAAAGCAGGAGATACGTACACACGTATCGCAGATGTACTGGGACGTGGTGTCTCTACGATTAGTGAAGAAGTGAAGCGTAACAGTGGCCGTGCTGGCCATACTGCGGAGAAAGCGCATCGTCGCGCATACTGGAGGCAATACCGAAAAAAGCGCACCTGCAACAAAGTGGCTCTGAATCGGTGCACCTTGCGGTTTGTGGAGCAACACCTTGCCTTGGGTTGGTCTCCCGAACAAATAGCAACACGCCTGAAGAACAGACCTACGTATGACTACGCAAGCCCCAAGAGTATTCGCACGTACATAGCGCATCGTTCAGGCTTGGAGCGATTCCTATTCTGGAACCGTGTACATAAGAAATCGGGCAGAAAGCAAAAGAATTACCTGCCTCTCTGAGCAGGGACGAAGGTCCATAGATGAGCGCCCACCTGAAGCGGAGTGGCCGTATGGTCACTGGGAGGTCGACTTCATTGTATCGAAGTGCGGCAGATGGGTACTCTTGGTGCTGGTTGAGAAGTACACGAAGGCTGTACGTTTACGCCTCCTCCCAAACAGGAAGAACGACCTCGTGTATGAGGCCGTTCGTTCCTTGCTTGAAGGGTATATGGTGAACTCCCTCACACT
>CAYLHB010000025.1:0-9174 GCA_964383505.1 uncultured Candidatus Saccharibacteria bacterium | reverse complement strand
GGTGAGAGCAAAACCCTGCCCTCACGCGTTTTCAAAAGAACCTGCACGAGAGCAGACATTGATGCTTTAGTTAGACCCAATGTCTGCCCTCGTGTCAACTAATACTGAGCTACCATACTACACACACACGCGTCATGTCAACAGCGTGTAAATTAAAACACAACAATATAATGAGTCAAATTCAGTCGTTCGTTATCCCCAGCTTACGTACTACAGCTGACACAACTATGGGCTCAAGGATAAGCAGGGAGAGCATTGCCCACACTCCGAGCGCAAGGATGGTCTCTGCGCCAGCAATTCCAGACGCATACACGAGCATGAGGAGTGCGGCGCTTACGGGCCCCGCTTCTCGAAGGAAAGAGAGGAACACCGATTCATTCCAGGAGAGGAGCGGGTGCGACGAGCCCGCCCATGGCGCAAGCGACAAAGTGACAGCAAGTGGTCGCGCGAGGAACATAAAGAGGACCGCCGCCGCAATACCAAGGCTTGCGGTTGCGACCAAGATGTTGAGAGGGGTCAACGCTCCAAGTACCACAAACACAGTGGGCGCAAGGAAATTGAATGAAAAGCGGTCAAAATGCACGCGTGAGACCCCGTGCCCAACCTGCTCTTCATAGAAAAGACCGGCGAGAAATGCCGCAAGGAAACCTGCCCCCGCCACTTGACCAAGCGCGAAGCAGAAGAGCGGAACCACGAAAAAGGGCACCCTATCAACGAGCGCATGGGCACGCACCGGCGTCGCGCCCCACATACGCAGTATCCATGCACCCACGAGCGCGACCAACACCCCCCACCCCATCTCAAACGCAAACAAAAGGAGTGCTTCCGGAGTCACAAGTGTGCTTAGAAAGCCGTCCCCATTCAGGTACCCTGTTCCCGCGATGGTGAGGAGCGCAACAAGCACGAGTCGAACAGCTATAACGCCC
This sequence comes from uncultured Candidatus Saccharibacteria bacterium, assembly GCA_964383505.1. Classification (GTDB taxonomy): domain Bacteria; phylum Patescibacteriota; class Minisyncoccia; order Phycocordibacterales; family UBA12088; genus CAYLHB01. The sequence continues at coordinate 8,248 of CAYLHB010000025.1, read as the reverse complement.
ACTACATCGTTTGCAACACCTTCCGTTTCAATAAAAGCTTTGAGTTTGGGTCGGAGGCCCGCAAGCTCCCGACTAGCGCTACGAAGCGAGAGCGGGTCGCTCGGCGCAAGCACAAGCCCGAGCAAAAAGAGCGCCGTAAAGGGCACAGGAACACCCATAAGAAAAGCAAGTCCACTCGTGATGTACGCAAAGAAACCAGCTCCCAGTACTGCTCCTAACACGGAGAGTGTGGCAATAGGTGCGAGGTACTTTCCCAGTGTGCGGAGTGGAACGGAAAGACCTGAGCTGAAAAGGAGCAAAGCCGTAAAGAGCTCGGCCACAAGTGTGACCGTGCTGAAATCAGACAAGAGCGCAGAAAAAGGCACGTGGAGGGCGAAGCCGAACACGAGCGCCCACACGTATGGATGGAGCCCGCTCGCTTTCCCTGCACGTGCCGATAGCTCATACCCAACAAAAAGCGCGACCGCACATAGGATGAGTGGCCCCGCGACCGGCGCCACTACCACGTCTGCGATGCCGGGCGTGAGTGCTACCGTAACCGCAAGCATAATCGCAAACCCTCCGAACGCAACAGATCCAAGAAGTGTTTGAATGTTCATGACACAAACTACTATACGTTGTAGTGTACTCCTCCAACTATCCTCACCCAAGAAAAGTATTCCACATGTAACACACCATACGACAAACCCAAACAGAAACACGTGCGAAAGAAGTCGACGAAACCGCTCGCAGGTACCGCAAATCAATGCGCACAAGCCAAGCCATGCTTGAAATCGAAGTACAACACTTGACGAGCCACCTTCACCGGCTGCATCCCTGCACTTCCCACAAAGCAACAACAATGCACTACTATACGTTCCACCAAAAAAACGTGGGAGGTGGTTGCACACGATGGGGTATAGGTTTCGTGGTATGCCGTACGTACCACACACACTGTGCTTTAGGTGGTGAATCCTGTTTTACGACACAGCCACTTCGGAGCTCAAAGAGCGGATTGCCTGAAATATGATTCTTGAATTCAAGAATACTGGAAACACTCCTCAACTACAACACACTTCTGCACTCGAACCCTTGGTGTTCCGTTTTGTGGACGGTACAGGACTTGAACCTGTGACCTTTCCCGTGTGAAGGGAACGCTCTACCAGCTGAGCTAACCGTCCAATAACAACGGCGCAGTGTACACCCAAAGCACTTCGCACGCCACACTGCGTCCACATTCAATAGGGCACTACGAAGCGGGCACCTCGTTCAACTTGTTCTTGATGTGATCAATCACCTGCTCCAAGCTCCAATCTGTTTTCACCAAGTACGAGAGCTTCCCTTCTCCCGCTTCTATCGCAGAACTGTATGCATCGGGCTCATTAACATTAGTGAGGAGCATTGCATTTGCTGTTGCGCCCCATGGTGTTTTACGCAACTCACCCAACGCCTCGATGCCTGTTTTCTTTGGCATCATCACATCAAGCATGACAAGGTCGGGTTCGCACTCAAGTGCATGTTTGACGGCGTCCTCACCGTTGTGCACCACGTGCGTTTGGATACCTTCCACCTCTAACATCTCAGCGAGCATGGTCGCGAGCGTAACATCGTCATCGGCGATGAGCACGAGCGGTTTTGAGGAATCATTTTTGCACGCCATATGGCTCAGTATACACAAGTGCTTTGCGCCATGCTACCAAAGGGGCAAAACTACTGTGAATGTAGTGCCCCTCCCCTCGGTGCTGGAAAACGTAATACTTCCTCCCAAGGCTTCGGTGAGGGCTTTACTCATGTAGAGCCCAAGACCGTTGCCGTCCGTGCGAAGCTGCTTTGCGTTGGTGGCCCGATAGAGCTTTCCAAAAATCTTTGACTGTTCGCCTAGTGGAATACCTACACCGGTGTCGGCAACCACGAACGTGAAGGTCTTTGGCCCACGCAGACCAGTGATGGTAACCACACCCCCTTCTTTACTGTAACGAACACCGTTGCTCACGAGATTTTGGAGTACAATGCGCACAAGCGCGGCATCTGTAGTGAGTCTTGTGTCACCTTCCATACGAACCTCAAGCGTCACACCACTTAATTCAGCGGTGCGCGTGATTTCTCGGAACACGTCCTGCACGATGAGCGCAACATCGCTCTCAGTCTTATCCACTTTTATGCGACCCATCTCAATCCGCGAGAGATTAAGGAGTGTGTTTACGATATCAATCATTTGCTGGTTTCGCTCATGCATATACCCGAGATACTCTGAAACGACCGGTGATAGTTCATCCGCGTGTCGAGCACGCAAGAAGTCGATGTACCAACGAATGGTTGAGAGTGGGGATCGGAGCTGGTGGCTCGCGAGCGAGGTAAACTCCGTTTTCATTCTATCGAGCTCCTTCTGCTCCGTAATGTCTACGAGGGTCACAAGTCCCGTATGGTGCTTGGAGTAGTCGGTGCGTAAAAACCCGATTGACATGAGCGCCCAATGCACCACCCCATCATCAGAGGTTAACTGGATTTCCATACGTTCCACAGGAACTCGCCGTCGTAATCGCTCCATGAGGATGTTCACAAAAGGACGCTCCTCGCGTTCGACGATACGTGTGGTAAAAGACGACCCAATAAGTACTTGGGGGGTTGTAGCGAAAAAACGCAACGCCGCCTTGTTCGGGCGGTCGATAATGCCGAGTGGTGTTACCAGCAGGTACGGTACCGGACTCATTTCATAAAATTGCTTAAACTGCTCACGTGAGAACGCTATGTCCTGTGTCACCTCTTCTGCCATCACCCGTGTACGCTGTCGTAGCGTTGCACGCACATACACAAGTATCGCACACGCGACACCCGCCACAAGCAAAGAAAAGAACACCGCATCAGAAAGCGCGTCTATCGTCGCCTGTGTCGAAACTTGCTTTTGTGTAAGTCGACGTACATACCAGTCGGTGCCGAAACGCAAAAAGACCCCGACAAGTACGAGTGGGGACACAACAACAGCTACGTGTGCAAAAGACCCAAAAGCAGACAAGCTCCTCTTGTCCATTCTGCAAGTATACCACGTGTCTTGATGCACGTTATAGGGCATTAGAGAAAGTGCTTGGCTTAAGCGTACGCTCTCACACATTATTACCGTTTTGCTCGTGGTAGTATGTGAATATGGTCAGAGCAATCATACTTGTGTGGTGCACGCTACTCACGCTTGCCACCAGCTATCTTTATTGGAGTTTCGTGCGTACATCGGGCGTGCATGAGTACGCGCAAGTGGAACTGCGTACCAAACTTGATTCACTCACACAAGATCTGGCTACCACTACACTCATACATGGGGGAGAACTGGTGCGACTCTCCGATCAGCTCTATCGAATGGAGCGACGTGTTGATGAACTTGAAGAAGAAGTCGGTGGATTCGACCGGACGGTGGGGCGCATACGTGGAACGGTCGAGGAACTTGAGCGTCTTCAGAAAACCGACCCTCAATTGCTACAGAAATACTCGCGGGTGTACTTTTTGAACGAGCATTACATTCCAGACGACTTACTCATCATTGATGAGGAGTACGATTACATAGATGGGAAGCAAGTCTCCGTACATGCACTCATGTGGCCGTTTCTAAAAAAGTTATTGCGCAGCGCAAAAGAAAACGGGGTGCAGCTGAAAGTGCTCTCCGGCTATCGCTCGTTTGATGAGCAGGCAACGCTTAAAAGCAACTACTCCGTGCGCTACGGTACTGGGTCAAACCAGTTTTCAGCAGATCAAGGGTACTCGGAACACCAGTTGGGTACCACGGTGGATTTCACCACCGACGACGTGGGGGCGACCTTGACGGGATTTGAGGAGAGTGATGCCTATGTGTGGCTTATGAACAACGCGCATCGCTTTGGATTTGTCTTGTCCTACCCACCAAACAACCAGTACTACATTTTTGAACCGTGGCACTGGCGCTTTGTCGGAACCAACCTTGCCGACGATCTCCATGACGAGGAACGGTACTTCTACGACATGGAGCAACGTGAAATTGATAAATACATCCCAAACTTATTTGAATAGCACAGCGAGTGCCTAGCGACTCAGTGGACGCGCTACCCACAACTACATGTTGCGAGCAGGTATGAAGTGCGATATACCATAGACTCACTATGAAACATACCCACACAAGCAAGACGAAGGTCGTCGCCACCCTAGGTCCCTCGAGTTCAGATTCAAGCACGATAGGAGAACTTATGAAAGCTGGAATGAACGTGGCACGTCTCAATTTTTCCCACGGCGACCACGAGAGCCATGGCGCACTCATCTCCCAAATTCGTTCCGAGAGTGCTCGTCTCGGCATCCCGGTTGCCATACTTGCCGATATGGGTGGACCGAAAATCCGCATCGGGGATTTTATCGGAGGCCATGTAACGCTTGAAAAGGGTGTCAAGTTTACGCTCACCACCAATAAGGTTGAGGGCACGCAGAGCATAGTAAGTGTAAACTACGAAAAACTACCCCTTGAGGTGGGGGTCGGAACCCGCATCATGCTCAACGACGGTCGTCTCGTATTGCGTGTGCTTTCCGTGGCACACGATACCGACATACGCACCGTGGTGGAGGTTGGAGGAATGATACGAAGTCGACGAGGTGTAAATGTTCCCGGTGCTTCACTTTCGATACCCACTCTTACCGCAAAGGACAGGAAGGATGTTGCGTTTTGCGTGGAACAGAACGTCGACTTCATCACCCTCTCGTTCGTACGACATGAGAAAGATATCACCGATCTCCGAAAAATCCTTAAGGATCGTGCCCCGAACATTAACATTGTGGCGAAGATCGAGACAGTCCAGGCGATGGAACGACTTGAAGCGATCGTTGAGGCGGCGGACGCCGTTATGGTGGCGCGTGGCGACCTTGCGATAGAAATTCCGCGCGAAGATGTGCCACTCGCACAAAAGCAAATCATCACTATCGCCAATCGCACAGGCAAGCCGGTTATCACCGCAACCCAAATGCTCGATTCAATGAAGCACGAGGAGACACCAACACGCGCCGAGGTGAACGATGTTGCTAATGCGATACTCGACGGTACCGATGCGGTGATGCTCTCCGACGAGACGGCCGTGGGTGACCACCCCGCACTCGCCGTAGGGATCATGCGACGTATCGCGAAACGCGTAGAAGAAAGTGTATTCTATGACGAACAATGTGCAGGTCGAGCGTGGCCCGTACGAAACGCGATGGATGCCATCACCGCCGCTATAGCCCGCGTGAGCCGCTCAACTTCAGCATGTGCCATCGTCGCGCTGTCCGAGAGCGGACACACTGGACGCCTCGTCGCTCGTCATAGACCGCGTCGCCCAATTATAGTCCTCACCCCCAACAAGAAGACGTACTTCCAATCACTTCTCACCTTCGGGTGCATACCAGTTGAAGCACCCATCGTTACGACCACTAAAGAGGCGCTCGCCCACGCTCGCTCTGCACTTCGTGCATTCAAACTCGGTACAAAAGGTGATACGTTTGTGCTTGGTGCGGGATTGCCGCTTGGAAAACCGGGTCCCACCAACATGCTCCTCATTGAAACTCTCTAGTTTTCTTTCGAATTTTGTGTGTTTTGTACAGCGCAGGAAGCATAGAGAGCACGATAATCACAAGCACCACGGGTAACACATAGTGGTCCGGATTTGGGATGATGTTCCCGAACACATAGCCCGCTAGGGTAAGCCCAACCGCCCAAGGTACCCCACCAAGTAGATTGTAGATGAGAAAGGTGCCGTAGTGCATTCGACTTGCGCCAGCCACAATTGGTGCAAACGTGCGCACCACCGGTACAAAGCGAGCCAGCACGATGGTCGAGGCACCATGCTCTTTATAAAATACATGAGCGCGCTCTAGGTGCGAACGTTTAAAGAAGCGAGAATCCTCGCGTCTGAAGAGCGCGGGACCCACGCGCCTTCCAAATGCATATCCGAACTGGTCGCCCAAGATAGCTGAGAGAAAGAGGAGCGGTACAAGAATACCTATTGAAAAGTAACCCTGCGACGCAAGAAAACCCGCAGTAAAGAGGAGCGAATCACCTGGGAAAAGGAAACCGAAAAAAAGTCCGGACTCTGCGAACACCACCAACGCAAGACCTAGGTACCCAGCACCTCGAATAAATGATACCAGGTCGATGCCGAGCAGGTGCTCCATACAGAGTAAGGTTGCACCATACTACCACAGTATGGGCTCAGTGCCTTGCGACGCAAGGTACTCATTCGCCCTGCTGAAGTGTTTACATCCGAAGAAACCACTCCGAGCACTATAGGGCGATGGGTGCGCGGCTTCAAGCACCAAGTGTTTCGAGGGATCTATCAGTGTGCGCTTCGCCCGCGCGTAGTTACCCCACAACAGAAACACGAGACCGATGCGCTCGTAAGAAAGCGCGCGTATGGCGTGATCAGTGAATGTCTCCCACCCCTTCCCTTGATGGCTCCCTGGTGCACCGGAACGAACGGTGAGTATCGCATTAAGAAGCAGCACCCCTTGGTGAGCCCAACGCTCAAGGTTACCGGTCTGCGGAGAATTGGTACCAAGATCGTCTTTCAGTTCCTGAAATATATTTTGAAGCGAGGGGGGAATGCGAACACCTTCGGGAACTGAAAAACACAGTCCGTGTGCCTGCCCCGCACCATGATACGGATCCTGTCCCAAGAGCACCACCTTGACCTTGGTGAACGGGCAAAGCTCGAATGCACGAAAAACCTCCTTAGGGTGAGGATACACCTGCCCTTTCATGTACTCATCACACACAAATGCAGTGAGTGAGCTAAAATACTCTTTCTCAAACTCACCTAAAAACGCCAGTCGCCAGCTCTCCTCAATTTGCACTGTTTGCACCAAAACACTCTATCACCATTTTGATATACGCAAAGCATAATCGATAATGTGGCTCGTGAGAAACATCAAGGGGTGGGGTACTCCGCTTTGTAGCTAAAGCTAAGATGTTGCATCGGAGACTTAGGATGTGTTGACAACATCCATTCCCTTTTTGAACGACCATCTACGCGTGCGGGATTGGGCGGGTACTATCGAGGTACTAGTACCATCAATTGCACTCACCACGAACATCGTTCTGCTTGATGGGTAACGGGAAGGTAGTTGTTTATCCACTTACTACACACACGCAATGCACGTTTGTCAAAATGCACGTTGCCTACGGGATGGTAGAATTGAGAGATGACAACATCATCACCTTCGCTCGTGCGCGTTCCCCCACAATCACTGGAAGCTGAGCGCGCACTTCTTGGAGCCATCATGCTTAAGCCCGAGTGTATGTACGACGTCTCCGACCTCATACGGAGTGAGCATTTCTACGCGGAAAAGCACCGCGTGGTGTACACCGCGATGCTTGAGCTTTTCAAAAAGAGCGACCCCATCGACATGCTCTCGGTCGCAAGCAGGCTCAAGGCGACGAAGAACATCGAGCGCATCGGCGGTTCGAGCTTCCTTGCGGAACTGGTCTCGTCGGTACCAACCACCTCAAACGTCACCCACTACGCAGACCTCGTGCAAAAGACGGCAACTCTCCGCGCGCTCATCACGGCGGCGGAACACATCGCCGATCTCGGCTACGAGGAGGGGCGAGAGCTCGAAGAGGTGCTCGACTCCGCAGAAAAGCGCATGTACGAGGTCACCAACGCCCCCTCCATTCATAAGTTTGTGTCCATGGGCGATTCGCTTGGTGATGCATGGGAGCGGCTCGACCGCCTCCACAAATCGACCGGCGAGCTCCGTGGCGTGCCCACGGGTTTTCGCGACCTCGACAACCTCCTCGCTGGCCTCCAACCTTCCGACCTCGTCATCCTCGCCGCACGCCCCTCAATGGGTAAAACTGCGCTCGCGCTCGATATCGCTCGACAGACTGCGATTCAACACAAGACATCCGTGGGCGTGTTCTCGCTTGAAATGAGCAGTCAGCAGCTCGTCGACCGCATGCTCGCGAGCGAATCGAGGGTGGATGCGTGGAAGCTCCGTACGGGAAAACTCACCAACGATGATGACTTTGCGCGTATTCGCGAGGGTATGGAGCGGCTCTCCGACGCACCTATTTTCATAGACGACAAGCCAGCAAACAACATCCTTGCAATGCGCTCTGTCGCACGTCGCCTCAAGCGCGAGCATGGCTTGGGGCTCATCATCGTCGATTACCTCCAAATGATGACACCCACGGGAAGCCGTGCACAGGACAGTTTGGTCCAGCAGGTGACCGAGCTATCGCGCTCGCTTAAAACCCTCGCCCGCGAGCTCGAGGTGCCTGTGCTCGCGCTCT
>CAYLHB010000024.1:0-9238 GCA_964383505.1 uncultured Candidatus Saccharibacteria bacterium | reverse complement strand
CGGTACAAGATCATCAACGAAATACTCAAAGGAAGGAGAAAATAGCAACTAAAAAATTTCTTTAAACCGGGAATTTCAACTCAGAACGAAGCGCCGCCCGGATAGGGCGGTGTTTTTTATGGTGTCGATGAGACGAGGGCAGTTCGTATGGACTCTGCGGTGTGCACCATCACGCCTTCCTCATACGGGGTGCCGGGCCAGTGTTCAAAACCATCTCCCTCAAAACGGGGGATGAGGTGCACGTGGCTGTGGAAGACGAGCTGGCCGGCGGCAGATTCATTGTTCATCATGATGTTGATGCCCTCCGCACCAACCGCCCGCACGATTGCGGGAGCGAGAATGCGCACCGTTTCCATGACCTCCGCCCAGTCATCCGCACTGATGGCAAGTACGTTCTTGCTCCAGCGTTTTGGAATGACGAGTGTGTGCCCGGGATTCACGGGTTTGATGTCGAGGAACGCGAGTGTGGTGTCGTTCTCGTAGATGATTTCCGCGGGAATCTCGCGGCAAATAATTTTTGCAAAAATGGTATCTCCCATACCATGAGTATATGCTACACTTGAGCTACACTCCACCATGAGCATGTTTTCTTTCGATGTACGCGGTTTTTTTGCTTCTCTCAAGCTCCTCTTGGCGGTAGCACTGCTCTGTATCGGAGCATATGCGACGGTTTCAGCAATGGATACCACATCCCGCGAGGACCCGCGCGCGGACGACGAGGCGCGTGCACTCGACTCACCGCTCCTCGACGAGGTGCGCGCCACCATAGAGAGGCGCGCGAACCGCGACACACGCGGACCATTCAGTACCGCCATTCGCTACACCACCGCGGCCGACTACATGCCCCGAGAGGGGCCGTACATCGCCATTGACCTTGTCACAAAAAAGGTGACCACCTACCTGGACAAAAGCGTGGTGCACACTTTCGACATTCTCCGCAGTAGCGTGCAGGGTTCCCCCTTCGAGATACGACCGGGTCTCTATGCGGTACGGTCGCAAAACGAACGTCGCGCCTCGAGTGTGGGCAATGTGTACCTGCCCCACGATGTGGAGTTTTACGATGGTATGTCCATTCACGGCGTACCCCTCCAAGAATCCGGAGTGGCGGTGGAGGAGAGTTATGCGGGAGACAGGGTACGACTCGCCTCGAAAGACGCCGAACAACTCTTTTCTTTTGCGACCACGGGCGTACCTGTGTTTGTCTACGACGGCCCTCCCGACGAATCGCTCCACTCGGTGCTCCCCATCGAAATTGCCGACATCAACAAGCCGGCTGTGTCTGCGCGCTCATTCGTGGTCGCTGATGTGATCACGGGAGATGTGTACCTCTCGAAAAATGCTGACAAAATCTATCCAATCGCTTCCATCACAAAGCTCATGACGGCCATTGTGGCGAGTGACATGGGTGCCTATGAGGAGGCGATACAGGTGGAGGGTGGAGAGCACTACGAGGGCGGCGACCTCTACTACCCACTCCTCCTGCGGAGCCACAACGGGGTTGCGGAATCGTACGCCCGCGCCCAGGGCCAGCGGACGTTCTATGCGCGAATGAACAACACCGCGCGGGCAATCGGCATGTACCATTCAAACTTTGCCGATGCATCCGGCATTTCGCCCCAAAGTCGTGCCACGGGTGACGATCTCTTTGCGCTCGCACGTTACCTGTACGAAAAAAGGCGCTTTATTCTGGATGTGTCGCGAGAACCCTCTATGACCATCACGAGCCGCGAGGGGAGCGCGTGGAGTATGCAAAATCAAAACGTCCTCGCACAGGATCCCCATTTTCTCGGAGGGAAACTTGGCTACACCGACGAGGCGCTCCAGACCTCGCTCGCACTCTTCATGGTGCCGGTGGGCGAGGAAGCCCGCACCGTGGCGGTCATTGTGCTCGGGAGCCACGACTGGAAGCAGGACACCCGCACCCTCGTCTCATGGTTTTCTGAAAATGCGGTGCTTAAGCAGAGCGAGTAGTGCTGAGGTGGTACACTAGTCGGATGCGTTACGAACTACGGTCGGTCACGGATGACGCGAATGCACTCCCGCACCACCCCGTGCGTGTGCGTACACTCCTTGCCTCTCGGGGCATACGGACACCGGAGGATGCTGAACGATTCCTCTCGCCCAATTGGGAGCGCGACACGCATGACCCTTTCCTCATGAAGGACATGGAGCGGGTTGTTGCGCGTATTTTTCACACTCGTCAAAGCGGTGAGGTAATTCTCGTATGGAGTGACTACGATATGGACGGTATTCCGGGTGCAGTGCTCCTCGTGGAGACGCTCACGCGCATCGGGTGCACGGTACGCCACTACACCCCACACAGGAACAAAGAGGGGTTTGGGCTCAATACAGAGGGGCTCGCGCGAATACGGGATGAGGGTGTCGCACTTGTCATCACCATTGACTGTGGCATAGGAGACGTAGAGCAGGTGGCGTATGCGAACTCTATTGGCTTGGAGATCATAGTGACCGACCACCACATTCCCGGCCCCGAGCTTCCCAAGGCGTACGCGATTCTCAATCCCAAACAACCGAACTGCGAGTACCCAGAAAAGATGCTCTGTGGGGCGGGCGTTGCGTTTAAGCTCGCGTGTGCGCTCCTCACGCGGGCTCGTGAAAAATCAACAGAGAAGAACGGTATCGCGTTAGGGGCGGAAAAGTGGCTTCTCGACATGGCGGGGCTTGCAACCATCGCAGACCTCGTTCCCCTTACGGGCGAGAACCGCACCCTCGCACACTTCGGTCTTATGGTGCTTCGAAAGTCGCGCAGGCCGGGTCTTCAAGCACTACTCTCCGTAGCACGCGCCGACCAGCGCACACTTACCGAGGATGATGTGGGTTTCACCATTGCTCCGCGCATAAACGCTGCGAGTCGTATGGGGCATGCGAAAGATGCGTTCGAGCTCCTCTCGTCGGAAGACCCGGAGGAGGCGCGCATCCGTGCACAGAAGTTGGAAAAAATAAATGCTGAGCGCAAGGGGGCGGTCGCGAGCATGGCACGGGAAATCAAAATGCGTCTCAAGCGTTTGGGGGAGCCGAAGAGTGTACTCGTCATGGGGAGTCCCGCATGGAAACCCTCGCTCCTTGGGCTCGTGGCGAGTAACCTCGTCGAAGAGTTTGCGCGCCCCGTATTTCTCTGGGGCAGAGAGGAGAGTGTGGTTATCAAGGGCTCTTGCCGGTCTGACGGGTCGGTGTCGGTGCACCTCCTCATGCAAGAGGCACGCGATGTGTTCATAGAGTATGGCGGGCATGAGCTCTCCGGAGGCTTTTCTGTGGACAACGTTCGCATCCACGCACTTGAGTCGGCGCTCATCGAAGCGCACGCACGGGTGCCGAAGCGCACCTCCGAACCGGTCTTTCTCGACGGCGACCTCTCGCTTTCAGATGTGTCGTACGCCACCTACCGCGAGGTGAACCTCCTCGCGCCGTTTGGTGTGGGCAACCCCAAGCCGTTGTTTCGTTTCCCCTATGTCACGGTCGACGAGGTGCGCTCGTTCGGGAAAGCGGGTGAACACCTTGAACTACGTGTGTCGGATGCGACCACGCAGGGTGTGCGTGCAATCGCCTTCTACGCATCTCCGGAGTCCTACCGGTCCGCACCGAAAGTAGGGGGTACCTACTCTCTCATCGGCCACCTGGAGCTCTCCGTTTATCGTGGGAAAAGCCAACTACGTATTCGAATCGTGGAAGTGATTCGTTAGCAATTACACGTTGGGTTCATATTGTTCACTAAGGTATGTTGGACACTAAGCTATTGCATTTGTATACCCGGCATGCTGGAAGCCATGTTCGGTAGTTCTGAATAACTTCCGCAGACTAGGTGCACTCTCGCAGAACCTGCGCTATACTTTCCCAGTTTGTACATGGAGTATCTTATCGTAGTATTTCTCCTGTTGCTCTCTGCGACATTTTCCGGTTTAACATTGGGCTACGTGTCGCTTGACCTGCACGCGCTCAAGCGCAAAACCCGTTTAGGCAACAAGTATGCCCTACGAATCGCTCCCCTACGCGAGCGCGGCAACCAGCTGCTCACCTCGCTCCTTTTGTGAAATGTAGCGGTGAATGCTGCACTTACGGTGTTCCTCGGCTCGATTGCAAGCCGCTTATCGCGAGCGAGCTCGCCACCAGGCTCATATTTGTGTTGGGGGAGCTTATTCCCCCAACGGTCACACCAAGGTGTACAAGCAAACACACCTCCGCGCTCGCCCAACCGACCTGCTCGACACCGTGCTCGCGCACATGCTCAAACGCCGACAGCACATGGCGATTGTCTCGGACGAGGTGGGAACATTCCTCGGCATCATCACCCTTGAAGACATCATTGAAGAGGTGATCCAGCAGGAAATCCTCGACGAGGATGATTGAGGCCGGCTTTGCACGGGACGCATGAGTGTGTGGAGTCGTACTGGTTAGCGCATGAGCACCCACCGCTCAAGCGCGGTCTCGAGGGGAAAGCGGCCACGATGAGAGTCGTGGTAGAGTGCAACCAGGTCGCGCGAGAGATTTGCCAACTCTTCTTTCGAGTACCCTTTCGCATACCGTTTAAACTTCTCCCACACAAAAGGTTTCTGCCCCGCCTCCTCAGGGCTCTCGGTGAGGTGCGCGAGGAGCATGCTCTTTACCGCCCAAAAGAGGGTGCCGTGTACCTCCTCGGGCTCGTGCCCCGCGCGCAGTGCTTTCACATAGAGCACCCAGAGGAGTTTCCTGTCTCGCATCCCGAGCGCATCGCCCAGTCCGAAAATATTGAACGCTCGCCCCTTTTTTTCCTTTACGACACACTCCTCAACTTTCTCTGCATGCTCCTCCACCTCCCGTTTTGAAGCAACATCGAGCTTTCCCTCGTGGAGCACAAACACGTTCGAAGACTCCTTCAACACAGGCAGAAGCGCAATGAGCGATTCACGACTCCCAGGTGTGGTAAGGGCGCCTCGGATGACCGTCACGTGCCTCTCAAAAAACAGCCCCCGTGCACCTGCGAGCTCTCTCACCGCCTCGGGCGCGTACGTATCCTCATCAAAACGAAACACCTCCGTGCCCGGCACCTCGCCACACAAACGCTCCACGTACACGTGGAGCTTCGAGAGTATTGCGACTGCATCGGTGCCATGGAATACGTAGAGCATGGGAGTGGATACAAATGGTCGGGTTACAAGTCACCTTGGTCCGTGAGCTTTCTTAGCTCGCCCCAGTTGGGGCCGTACTCGATGTCGACAAGGAGCGGAACCCCGCGCGTTTCTTCACGCGTCATAACCTGCTCCATCGTCTCCCTCACCAATAGCGCCACCTCGCGCAGTTTCGATGTCCGCACCTCAAAGACAAGCTCATCGTGAACGGTGAGTACCATGTACACATCATCAAAAAGGGAGCGCTCCTCACACGCACGCGCCATACGTACCATCGCGAGCTTGAGAATGTCCGCCGAGGTGCCTTGAATGGGGGCGTTTATCGCCATGCGCTCCGTGGCGGCGACAATGTAGGGGAGCGGGGAGCGTATTCCCTCAAACTGACGCCGGCGTCCGAAAAAGGTGTGGGTGGCACCGGTGCGGTGCACCTCCGCTTTGACCTCGTCGAGGTAGCGCGTGATGCCCGAAAAACGTTTGAAGTACTCATCAAGGTAGCGCTGGGCTTCGTCGCGGGAAGAGCCGAGGTTCTCCTTGAGCGCGTTCACCCCCATACCGTAGAGGATGCCGAAATTGATGATCTTTGCGCGGCGGCGCATCTCCTTGTCGACATGTTCGGGAGGAACACCGAACACCTCCGCAGCCACCTCGGTATGGATGTCTCTTCCGTGGGAGAATATCTCGATGAGCTTCTTGTCGCCCGAGAGAAAGGCCGCCACGCGAAGCTCTATCTGCGAGTAGTCGGCCGCGAGGAGCACAAACCCCTCGGGTGCCACAAACGCGCCGCGTATCGCCTCCCCCCGTGTGGTGCGAATGGGTATGTTTTGGAGATTGGGGTTCTGCGAAGAAATACGGCCGGTGGTGGTACCCGTCTGCACAAAACGTGCATGGATGCGCCCATCTTTTCCCACGAGCTCCGGAAGCGCGTCGATGTAGGTGGAGAGGAGCTTCGCAAGTTCCCGATACTCGAGAATATCATCAATAATGGGGTGTACGCCTATGAGTTTTTGAAGCTCCGTCTCACGCGTAGAGCGTTGACCCGTCGTGGTGCGTTTAGTTTTTCCCCCCGCAAGGTGCAGCTCGTCAAACAAGATCTCTCCCAGCTGGCGGGGTGAGTTGATGTTAAACGAGCGACCGGCGTAAGTGTGTATCTTCGCCTCGAGTTCACCAAGCTCTTTTCGGTAGCGCGTCGAGAGTTTCTTGAGGTACTCACGGTCAATCAAGATACCGTGGCGCTCCATGTCTCGAATCACCCCCATGAGCGGGAGCTCGATGTCTTCGTAGAGCTTACTGAGGTTCCGCTCATGCAGTTCCTTCAAAATGCGTGCCCGAGCGATGTCGAAAGACTGCGTGCGTGTATGCTCGTATATATCGTCGAGGGTGGGGCTGGTGCGGTCGCTCTCAAGGAGCCACAACGCGAGTGCGGTTTCAACAACCTGTGCCTCATTGGGGACATCCTTTTCCTGTTCTTCCACCGCTTCCTTTGGAGCTTCTCCCGTAAGCGCACGCACACGTGGCACGAGCGAGCGGAAGCCAAGCTCATGCAGAAACGCGAGAAGCGAGGGAACATCCACCGTCTCTCGCCACGGCTTTTTGGGAAGCGAAAACGAAATGGGAGCATCTCTGCGAATGGTCGCAAGCTCACGACTGAACAATGCTTCATCCCGAGCCTCCTTTAACAACGCAACCATGCGAGTGGAAATGCCCGCGCTTGTGAGCGACGCGGGATCGTTTGCAAGTGCGATAAAGAGCGACTCGAGTGAGCCATAAGTCTGCACGAGCTTCTCGGCGGTCTTCTCGCCGATACCGTGCACGCCCGGTATGTTGTCGGACGGGTCGCCCCGAAGGCCCTTGTAGTCGGGAAGGAGGCGCGGCAAGAAGCCAAACCGCTCGCTCACCTTCGCTTCGTCGTAGAGCACCGTGTCTTTGATGCCCTTCTTGAGGGTAAAGACCTGCACGCGCTCGCCCTCGACGAGCTGAAGCGTGTCCATGTCACCCGAGGCAATAATGACGCGCACATCGGGTGTGTCGCGCGTCGCTTCAACAATGGTGCCGAGAAGGTCGTCCGCTTCATACCCCTCCGCCTCAAACCGTGGGATGCCAAACGCATCAATGAGGGCTTTGCTTCGCTCAAGCTGAGCAACGAGTGCATCGTCCGCTTTTGCCCGCCCCGCTTTGTACTCGCCGTACGCATCGTGACGGAGTGTGGGCTTCGGGAGGTCGTAGCACGCGGCGAAGTAGTCAGGCTTAAGGGTCTCAATCACTGAGAGCACCATGAGCGAGAGGCCGTAGAGTGCGCCGGTCGGCTCGCCCGTCGCCGAGGTGAAGCCCGGGAGCGCATGGTACGCGCGATGGAGAATCGCGTGGGCGTCGAGAAGGACGAGGGTATGGGTGGGTGGTGAGGATTTGGGCATGTGGTGTGGTGCAGAATTTCCATTATCTAATTTCCAATTTCCACTACGCACTTTTTCATACTAGTTACTTACTAGCGTGTAGAAATTTCTCCAACCCCTCACTCCCCGGGCCGTGCGCAGTAATGGTGCGGTCGGTCTCGCCCGTCACCTCAAAACTAAGCCACAGTGCGCGCTCCGGCACCGCTAAGCCCACACGCTCCGGCCACTCGATGCAGATAAGGTTGTGCGGGTCGGTTGCCGCCTCGTGCCAGCCTATCGCGTGGAGCTCCGCGTCCGACTCGAGACGGTACGCGTCGATGTGGATGAGGTTTTGGTACACCTGCCCCTCCATGTAGTAGATCTTCTGTATGACAAACGTGGGGCTCGTCACGAGGTCGGGAAGCTCAAACGCCCGCGCGAGCGCTTTGACGAAGTGTGTTTTTCCCGCACCCAAGTTTCCTTGGAGTGCAATGATATCAGCTGTTCCGCGAAGGTCCGGTTTTGCGACAAGCCACGCCCGCACCGCCCGAGCGAGCTTCGCGGTATCCTCAAACGAGTGGGAGAGGAAGGTCATACCGTAAGCATATACGAAAGCACTGGGATAAAAAAGTAACCGGCGAAACATCAGTTTCGCCGGCGAGGTGCTGGGGCCCTTGTCACGCATCCATGTGGGCCACACTTGATGCGTGCGGGGTAGTATACCCACTCCGCACGACTTGGTGCTGTTCGATTGATGCTCACGGTCGTCCGTAAGCGCAGGTAGCCCCCGCCATCGAAGAACACCTCTGTCTCTTCGCGACGAGACGCACGGTATGGGTTCAAGCCCCGCGTCTCCCTCTCGTGGTAGTACGAGTCCATAGTGGTCCTCGTCTCCACCACGGTGCCACATGCACAGAGGAGGAGGGCGCAAATCCCAACCATAAACAACTGCACAAACAGCTTTTTGGTTCGCATTGTTACCTCCTTTCATGGTAAGCCGGGTGCACGCACCGCACCGTCGACCGCTCACGGTCCGACCACGTCTCATACCGCTCCCTGGCATCAACCGTCACGTCCCGACGGTACCCCGTCTGACGTGCATCGGACACGAGGCCGGGTGGGCAAGGATTGTAGAAATCCACAGTCGGCGCTGGCGCACTTGGTGAAGGGTATGGGTAGTGATGTACCGGAGGATGGTACACACACCCACTAACCACCCCTCCTATGAGGAGCAGTAACATGAAAGGTCGCCTCATGGCATCCTCCTTCTAAGTGTAACGCCACCATGGCGTTACTCCTGTTTATATTATACAACCTAATATATTAGAAGTCAATCCCAAGGGACGGCTCATTTCTGCGGTACAATACGTTCAATGCCGCACTTTGATGAGACCAAACAGGAAAAGAAACTGGAGACCATCCGCGCACACGAAGAAGAGGAGCTCGCGAAAATCCTCTCACAGAAGTACGGCCTCCCCTACATAGACCTCTCACGGGAGCCGGTCAATACCGATGCGCTCCGCCTCATCCCCGAGGAAAAAGCCCGCTCCACGGAAGCCGCCGCCTATCAGAAGGCTGGTAAGAAAATCATGGTCGCGGTGCGAAGCCCCAACAACCAGCACCTCAAGGAGCTTCTAGAAGACCTCGAGAAGCGTGGGTACACCACCTCGCTTGCGATGTGCTCCCTTCCCTCGCTTTCACGCGCGTGGGGCTACTACAAAGACATCTCTTTTGCGGTCGAAACCG
>CAYLHB010000023.1:0-9276 GCA_964383505.1 uncultured Candidatus Saccharibacteria bacterium | reverse complement strand
CGGCACTACACTGAAAGTCTCAGAAGAGGTGTCTTAAAGAAAGGGGTACCTGTCAAAAACATTTGCGCTCAATACCTATAATATGGCATGAGAGCGTTTCTGCCCCACCACCACAATCGCCTCGGTTTCCCGAGGCGATTGTTTCGTATTTCAAGCTTCGCACGTTTCTAATAGTCCATTCCTCCCATGCCACCCATACCTCCTGGGGCGGGTGCGGGCTTCTCTTCCGGCTCTTCCGCCACAGCCGCTTCGGTGGTGAGGAGCACCGCCGCCGCGGACGCCGCATTTTGAACACCCATACGCGTCACCTTCACGGGGTCGAGGATACCGGCCTTAAACATGTCAACCATCTCATCATTCTTGGCATCGTAACCCTCGTCGGCTTTCGCGGTTGCCACCTTCTCCACGATAACCGCCGCGTCCTCTTCCCTTCCCGCATTCCACGCGATGCGGTAGAGGGGTGCTTTGAGTGCCGAGAGAA
Source organism: uncultured Candidatus Saccharibacteria bacterium (assembly GCA_964383505.1). Lineage (GTDB taxonomy): Bacteria > Patescibacteriota > Minisyncoccia > Phycocordibacterales > UBA12088 > CAYLHB01. The sequence continues at coordinate 8,795 of CAYLHB010000023.1, read as the reverse complement.
GAATCTCGTAGCCGGTCTCAAACTCTACATCACCGCGCTTAGTAGCCTTTTCGCCCTTCGCACGCTTCTCCGAGAGGAGGTGTGAGACCTTCGCGAGCGTTGCGCCGCCCCCGGGCACAATACCTTCCTCGATGGCCGCCTTCGTCGCGTTGACCGCGTCTTCAATCTTGAGCTTGAGGTACTTCATTTCGGTCTCCGTCGCGGCACCTACACGGATGACCGCCACACCGCCCGAGAGCTTTGCAATACGCTCCTCAAGCTTCTCGCGGTCAAACTTGCTGTCAGTATTCTCCACCTGCTTTTTGAGCGCGGCGACACGTGCGTCGATGTCCTCTTTCTTACCCTTTCCGCCCACGATGATTGTCGCATCTTTCGTGGCAACCACTCGGTTCGCCTTGCCGAGCATGGAGACATCGGCATTCTCGAGCTTGCGACCGAGCTCGTCGCTTATCACCTGTCCACCGACCGTGGTCGCAATGTCCACGAGCATCTCCTTCTTGCGGTCGCCGTAGCCTGGTGCTTTTACCGCAAGCACACTGAATGCGCCGCGAAGCTTGTTCACCACAAACGTCGCGAGTGCCTCGCCGTCTACATCGTCTGCGACGATGACGAGCTCCTTCTTGCCCGTCTGCACAAGCTTCTCAAGGAGCGGAAGAATGTCTTTGATAACGGAAATCTTTTTATCGGTTACGAGAATCGCCACATCGCGGTACTCCGCCTCCATCCTGTCGGGGTTAGTAATCATGTAGGGAGAAACGTAGCCCTTGTCGAACTCAAGCCCCTCCACGACCTCGCTCTCAATGCCGAAGCTCTGGCTCTCCTCGACGGTCACCACACCGTCCTTGCCCACCTTCTCAATGGTTTCCGCAATGACCTTGCCGAGGTCTTCGCTCTCGGCGGAAATCGTCGCCACCTGCCGTATCTCTTCGTTCCCCTTCACCGCCTTCGCGATCTTCTTGAGCTCGTCGACCGCATCCTTCGCCGCCTCTTCGATGCCACGGCGCACGTTCATGGCGTTCGCACCAAGCGCAGTGCGACGCATGCCCTCGGAAATAATGGCCTGGGTGAGTACCACCGCCGTTGTGGTGCCGTCTCCCGCCTTCTCGTTGGTCTTGGTCGCCACCTCCTTCACGATTTCCGCACCCATGTTTTCAAACTTGTCCTTGAGCGTGATTTCTTTCGCGATTGAAACACCGTCATTGGTAATCGTGGGACCTCCGTAGCCCTTGTCGAGCGCAACGTTCTTTCCGCGCGGACCGATGGTGACGCGCACCGCGTTCCCGACCGCATCGACGCCACGCTTGAGCGCCTTGCGCACGTCTTCGTCGTAGATAACTTTCTTGTTTGCCATACGTGAATGATGTTACTCGTGCTGGTAAATGTGGTCTCAAAATAAACACACGCCACCGCTAGTCGATGATCGCGCTTATGTTCGACTCATTGACAAGGTAGTACTCGGTACCACCAAGTTCGAGCTTGTCGCCCCACGAGAAGATAACCTTGTCGCCCGCCTTGACTGACATGGGGATGCGCTTCTCGCCATCTTCATCCCATCGCCCCGGACCGACCGCAATAACCTCGCCGCGGTCCGCTTTGTCTCGGTTGACCGTTTCCGGAATAATAATACCTGACGGTGTCGACGTGCCCAACTCCTCGTCGGTGAGGGGGCGTACGAGCACCTTGTCGCCAAGTGGACGAAGGTTTACCTTCGTTTTTGATTCTGTACTCATAATGAGTGTGCAGTTAGCCCTTAAAGCTCGGACATTATATGAATGTCCCTCGCACACGTCAACTCATTCCGCTTCTGTTTCTCTTGCCACAGGAAAGAAAGTGAGGTAGCATAGGGTAACCTATGGCGTTTGTGGCAACAATTCTTCCCTACGTCCAGCTCGCGCTCTCGATGGCGCTCATTCCTGCGATACTGCTCCAGCAGCGCGGCTCGTCAGTGGGCGGTGCGTTCGGCGCGGACAATATGGGTACCACGTTCTACACGCGCCGCGGCGCGGAGAAAGTGCTCTTCAGGGCAACCTTGGTGCTTGGAGTCTTGTTTGCACTCTCTTCGTTTGCCACACTTTTCGTGTGAACCAACCTTTCCATTTCCCGGGAGAACGCCCGTTCGGGCGCGACACCGGTCTCACGGCGACCATTCGCTCGTTCTCACCGTTTGAGAGAGTACTGGCGGTCGTGCTGTTTGTGTGCTTTAGCGTGACGGGGCTCGTGCTCCTCGCGCGCGTGAACGCGCAAACACTCACCGAGGTGCCGCGTGATGGCGGAGTCTACACGGAAGCCATCATCGGCTTCCCCCGCTTCATAAACCCACTCCTTTCAGTGAGTAGCGCCGACCGCGACCTCACCGCGCTCGTGTACGCCGGCCTCATGCACGTGGGACCCGACGGAAGGCTTGAACCGGAACTCGCGAGTGGTTTTTCAATTTCCGACGACCACCGTTCCTACACGTTTACCCTCAAGGAAGGCGCAAAGTTTCATGATGGCACACGCGTCACATCAGAGGATGTTGCCTTTACAATCGCACGCGCACAGAACGCCACCATAAAAAGCCCCCGATTTGCGGCGTGGGAAGGTGTCGCTGTAGAGACCCCCAACCCGTCAACCGTTACATTCACGCTCGCCGAGCCCTACGCATCGTTTTTGGAAAACACAACGCTCGGTATTCTCCCCAAACACATTTGGGAGGGCGCCTCGCCCGAAGAGTTCCAGTTCAGCGAGTGGAACGTCACTCCAGTGGGCGCCGGACCCTACCGAGTGGCGCGCGTGGAACGTGACAGCGGAGGCATACCGAGCGCGTACGTCCTCGAGTCATTTCCCGACTACGTGCTTGGAGAGCCATATATAAAAACGCTCGACATTCAGCTTTTTCGCAGCGAGACGCTCGCAGAAGAGGCGCTCGCCAAACGCGCACCCATCGCGCTTGGTGGGGTGGATCCCGCGCGTGTGGCAACGTACGAAGGCCCCACACACACTCTCTACGAAACACCTCTCCTACGCCTCTTCAGTATCTACCTCAACCACAATCGGCTCGACATATTCCTGCGCCCCGAGGTACGTGCCGCGCTCGACCTCGTACTCCCGCGAGATGAGATCGTGAATGAGGTACTATACGGTCATGGAGAAATCACCACGGGCCCTCTGCCAAAGGGTGCAGCACTTTGGGGTGCGCGCTACGCCTCAAGCACAACGTCATCAGCACAGGTGGAAACTGGCATAGGCGCCGCCCGCGATATGCTTGAGGCAAAGGGGTGGGAGCGCGGCAAGGACGGTGTGTACGTGCGAGAGACAAAAGATGCAACCGTGCGCCTCTCCTTCTCACTTTCCGTACCCAACACACCGGAGCTTGAGGCGGCTGCACAACATATCGTGGCCGCGTGGCGCGAAATGGGCGCGGAGGTGGAGTTGAAGGTGTTTGAGCCAGCCGACCTCACGCAAGACAGTATCCGGCCCCGTAAGTTTGACACGCTCCTCTTTGGGACCGTGATTGGTCGCGGCCTCGACCTCTACCCATTCTGGCACTCGTCACAGCGTACCGACCCAGGCCTCAACATCGCCCAGTACACCAACATCACCGCTGATAAGCTCCTGGAGCGTGCGCGCGAGGAAGTGGATGATGACGCACGCGCCCCACTCTACACCGAACTCATCGCGCTCATGGCAACCGAGCGGCCCGCGCTCTTCTTGTACACACCCTACTACCTCTACATGGTGCCCCGCGAGGTGAGAAATGTCTCCCTACCGCCCCTCACCGACCCGAGCGAGCGATTCTCGAATATTCACACCTGGTACATCGAGACCGACCGCGTGTGGCCTTTTGTGGTACCGCTCACAAAATAGCTATTGAGGAAGCGCAAGTGTGCCTCGTCGCTTAACCACGAGGCCTTCGTTGATGAGTGTCGCAAGAATGCGTGTTGCGCGCTCCCTCTCAAAAGAAAGCAAGCGAAAGAGCGCAGAAGTTGCGAGGGTGGGGTGGCGAGTAAGCTCGCGCACAATCGCGCCCCGCACCTCTCTGTCGCTCCCCGAGAACTTGCTCTGGGGACGGTAGTGCTTGCTCCTCGCATTGAGCCGTGTGCCTGATTGTTTGAGGAACGCCCCGTAGTCCATGAGTGCGTAGTGCCACTCGCGCGGATGTGTTGTTTCCATGAGCGACTCCGCGAGCACATAGAGCTCGCGGTCGTGCACCGACCCGCGTGTGGGAAGGAAGTGGTGTAAGAGCACGGTACGTATGTTGGTCTCGATGAGCGGGCGGGCTTCCTCAAAGGCAAAGACGCACACTGCGGAAGCTGTGTAGGGACCGATGCCGGGAAGCGCGAGGAGCGTGTGGTACTCGCTGGGCACCTTCCCTTTGTGGGTTTTCACCATCGCCTGCGCACACGTATGGAGCGCTCTCGCTCTCCTGTTGTACCCGAGACCTTGCCAGCACACGAGCACTTCGCGCAACGAGGCGCGTGCGAGCGAACGGACCGTGGGGTACCTCTGTATAAAATCGACATACTTAGGGACCACTCGCACCACCTGCGTCTGCTGGAGCATAACCTCTGACACGAGAATGTGATACGGATTTGCTGTGGCACGCCACGGCAGGTCGTGACGACCGTGCTTCTTGTAGTGCGCCCACACGATACGACGCACCTTTCGGAGCATCTCAGGTGAAGTGTTCAGCGCGCCGGTCATAGCTAGACACGAAACCGCTCTCCTGCGGGCGGGTAGAGTGCGACGAGGGGGTCGCGGCTCGTATCATACATTCGCGCAGGTGCGATGGTCCTGCCATACTCAATCACACGGTACGTAAACCCGAACCAATCTTCTTTCGGAAGAAGCTCCATGAGGTCCCGCTCAATCACCACAGGGTCGGTGGAGTCTGAGAGGTCGAAACGTACCGCGAATCGCCGCACGTGGGTGTCAACCGCGATACCCTCCACTACACCGTACGCGTTCCCCAAAACCACGTTTGCTGTTTTCCGCGCCACACCGGGAATGCGCAGGAGTTCCTCCATGGTGCATGGAACTACGCCTCCATACTCTTCCTCTACCATGCGTGCGGCCGCGAGGATGTGCTTCGCTTTGCTATTGAAAAAACCGGTGGAACGAATATCTTCGGCAAACTCCACAGGGTTGGCGGCAACGTATGCGTGAAGTGTCGGATACTTTGCAAAAAGACGCGGGGTGACCTTGTTCACCATCACATCCGTGCACTGGGCGGAGAGTATGACCGCCACGAGAAGCTCCCACGGCGAGCCATAAGCGAGCGCGATGCGCACGTGCGGAAAAAGTTTCTTAAGTTTTGTGTCGAGTGCATGCGCACGCACTGTTCTTTCGTGGAACTTGTCATTTTTCATAGGGTATTGCGTGGTGTATTTCTGGGGATACTGACAGTTGCATACTACTGTGGCGGGTGTATTCTAACATCTGTACCCTAGTTCTTTCATCCCTTTTATGGGTCTTTGACCCATCGCAATCGGGCAAATTATTGCCACACCAATCCCGGGTGCTTCACATGAAGCGCCCTTTCTTTTTTTCACACGTACCACGACATGACAACGTGGACTGAGATCCTACTCCCCCTTGCGAGGCTCGTTTTCGTAATCGTGCGTGTAGGTTTCCGGCGGGGGCGCGAATGCGATGGGTATCGTGGAGGTGTCCGTTACGTGCGCACCGCTGCGAATGGATGTTAGAAGTGTTTCGTACAGCATCCGCACAAGCGTCCCAAACACTGCAAGGTACACCATGGCAACAGCAAGGAAGCCGAGTAGCGGCACGAGCGCAATGAACTCAAGTGCCACAAACCCGAGCACCACGTGGTACATGCGGGTGTGCGACACATCCTTGCGCATGAGCCACACGACGAGTATCGCACCAGCCACAACGGAAGCAAGGACACGCGCAACAGCGAGCAGTGCCCCGTAGAAAAGGAGTGCCACCACTCCCGGCAGTACCCCCACCACCGTAACGATGCTCACGACTGCAGCAACCGGAATCACCACGAGCGAGAGTACCCCCCAGAGGAGTACGTAGCCGTTTCCACGTACCACGCGCTCAGTAAACACATGGAGGTGGCGAGGTATGAGGTAGAAGAGCACAAGTGCGGGAACGAGCACCATAAGCAAGGTCATTACAAATGAGGAGACCATACTGGAAGCTCCTCCGGATTGTTGGGAGAGCGGTTGGTAGTCAGTAGTACCCCCCACTATCGCCTGCTCCGAGCGTGTCGCCTCACGTGGTGCGTGGTAGGCAAAGTTGCCTCCGATGTAGGCGGTGTCGGTAAGCGCTACCGACTCGCGCACAGAGAGCGAGGTGTCACCTTCGACACGACCATTGAGGGTGAGCACTCGAACATGCCCCATGAGGTCGCCCTTCACCACTCCGTCAACCACCAGCACGTCGGCAACCACCACGAGATCGCCCGCGACTTCCGTTGATGCTTCAATGCGAAGTGTACCTCCCGCGAGCGCGGCATCGCCACCCACACTCCCCGTGAGCGTCACCTCGCCCCCCACCGCACGCACGTCACCCCCAACATCGGTGCCCACCGACACGCGCCCGCCGGCAAGCATCGCGTCTTCGCCTACTGGACCGTTCACCGTCACCTCACCTCCGGCGGCGAGGAGATCCCCCGCTACAGTGCCGTCGATAAACACCGCGCTTCCCGCCACGTAGAGGTTGTCTTCGAGGGTTGCATCACGCTCAAGGGTGTAGTTCTCGCCAGAACGGAACGTGGCCGCGGAGGCAATGGTTGCGCTTGAGAGCGCAAGGAGCAAGAGCAGGAGCAGAGAGAGAGCGCGTAGCGACATGCTAGGAATCGGAATCACGCACGTAGCGACCCTCTTGCGCGAGCACATTCATCATGAGCCGATGTACGAGCGCGGTCTGTGCGTAGTGGGTATTCTCTGCTTTGCCATTCCACTCGCGGAGCGCCGGCTCCTGTACCGCACGCGAGTATGAAAAGGTGACGGGCCACGGGTACGGCCCCGCTTGTGCGATCGCGTTGAGGTTTTCGGTTGCCTGCTTTGGCGCCTGGCCACCCGAGAGGAATACCACACCCGCGAGCGTGGGGGGCACCGCACTTCGGAGCGCACGCGAAGTAGCGGCCGCCACGTCGGTCGGGCTCGCTTCGTTGCCTGATTCCTTGCCGGGAAGCGCCATGCTCGTTTTGAGAATGAGGCCACTCAGTGCCACACGGTACATGTCGAGCTCTGAAAAACAGGTGTCAAAGGTGAGACGCAAGACCTCTTCACAGCGCTCAAGCGTGTGCGTGCCATCGTAGAGCACCTCCGGCTCGATAATGGGCACCATGTGCGCTTCTTGCACGAGTGATGCGTAGCGAGCAAGTGTGTGCGCATTGGCCCGCACCGCCTCGTAGGACGGGAGGTTGTCGCCAATTTTTACGACCGCACGCCACTTGGTGAAACGTGCGCCGAGTGTGTAGTACTCGGCAAGACGCTCACGCAAGCCATCGAGGCCCTCGGTCACTTCTTCCTCGGGAAAATTAGTGAGGGGTACCTTGCCCTTGTCCACCTTGATACCGGGGATGATGCCCCTGCTCTCAAGCACGTGGGAAAACAAACGACCGTCGAGTCCGCTCTGCCGTATCGTCTCGTCCACGAGAATGACCCCGGTGAGGTACTTCTCTATGTCGGGGGCGGTAAAGAGAAGGTCACGGTACTCGCGCCGGCGCGACTCCGACTGCTCAATGCCGAGCGCGGCAAGGCGACCGTTCATGCTCACAATACTCTCGTCTGCTGCGAGAATGCCTTTCCCCTTCACCATGAGACGCTTCGCTATTTCCTGTATCGGCGGAACCATGAAGTGAGTATACCATATGGGTTGCCGCAATGTGCTATGCTTGCGCGTATGGATGTGGTACGAAACAAAAAAGCGGGCTTTAACTTTGAGCTCCTGCAAGAGTTTAGTGCGGGCATGGAGCTTTCAGGGCATGAGGTGAAGAGTGTGCGCAAGGGCCGTGCAAAACTTGAGGGTGCGCACGTGGTGGTGCGCGGTGGCGAAGCATACCTCGTGGGGGCCACCATTGAGCCGTACCAACCTTCAAACATTGAAAAGGGTTACGATCCCGCCCGCCCCCGACGCCTCCTGTTGACCAAGAAAGAGCTCGATGCGCTCCTCGGCGCTGAGTCCCAGAAGGGATTGACAATAGTGCCTATTTCGATGTATAATGCTGACAGGAATCGGTTAAAGCTCCGACTCGCCATCGCTCGCGGCAAGAAGAAGGCCGACAAGCGAGAGAGTATCAAAAAACGCGAGAGTGACCGTGAAATTGAACGAATGATGAAACGAGCAGGTTAAGACTTTGAAATTCGATGAGATAGATTAGGTATAGGATTACTGGGAAGCTCCTTCCCTTCAAGCACATTCTTGCTACGGTGTGTTTGAAGGGGATGACCGGCTTAGACAATGGGATCGTTCTTTGAGATGCGCAAGCCGAAGACCAGGGCTTCGAAAAAACTTGGAAACCCAATACGTGCAAACAACACCGCACGGGCGGTCCGCTCACCGTATTTTGCGATGAACGGGTTCGCTTTCGCTTTTGCCTAGCACATAGCTGGCCGAAAGCCGTCGGTACGATCTGACACCCGATACGTTCGGATCGGCGTCATCACATTCGGGTTGCTGTGCTGTGGAGTCTCGACACGGTGCAAAAGATTAGAGACTAGGGAGAGCGGATTTCGTTTGCTTCGCCCCGCCCTTCCGAACGCTTAAAGCAAACTACGCTTGTAGACCATCCAAAGAATTCCCGTTGGACGGGGGTTCGATTCCCCCCATCTCCACCA
>CAYLHB010000022.1:0-10046 GCA_964383505.1 uncultured Candidatus Saccharibacteria bacterium | reverse complement strand
GACTTGGGTGATCCAAAATGTGATAGAAGAAACATGCCGACACCCGCACAAGGGTGGTCGGCCCTAGACATCGTACACGTTTCATATCTACCATTCCTCGTACAGTATCCTTTTCCTTGATGGAGGGTAAACATGCTGCGGTCACACGTCAACCCCTATCCATCGCTTCGTTTGCCATACGGTCTGCCCTGCTGTTTTCGGCACGAGGGATGTGGGAAAACGTCACATGTGGAAAGCTTGAAACAAGGAGGTTGTGTATTGCTATGTAGAGGGGCCACAGGGTTTCCTCTTTGATCTGGTACTCGCCATTGAGTTGTTTGCAAATGAGCTCGGAGTCCATCCTCACCTCAACAAAAAGCTGTTTGCATTGTGGCGCACCGAAGTGCTTTTTGATGGTCTCAAGCCCCAGGATGACCGCTTGGTACTCCGCGTAATTGTTCGTCTGGTGGCCGAGGTACTTCGACACCTCCTTCACGGTCTTACCGCTCTCGTCGAGAATAACCGCACCTGCCCCGGCAGGTCCGGGATTGCCACGCGCACCACCATCGGTGTAAAGGGTAAGTTTCTTCATACGGTGCCTAGATTCTGGTTACTACACACACAGGCAATTCCGGACAGGAGGGGGGTCGGGGAACATCCGTTCCCCCGTGGAGGAAGGCAGGCTGAGCATTGCGAGGCCGTCGGAAAACCGAGGGTTTCCGAATGGGGCTGGGATTGCCACGCGCACCACCATCGGTGTTGATACATAACTTCTCCATGGGCTTGTAGTGTAGCATGAAATTTCCATGTATTTCGCCACTGCTGAATACCGCCATGGTATGCACCAATGTGGCAGTGGTATATACTCCATCAGATGGAACGTACTTCAACACCGCAGGAAGCGCACTTAACACAGACAGAGGTAGAGAGGTTAGGTGAGAAAGTTGTCGAAGCTTTCAAGAAAAGTGGGGGGACGCTGAAGCTCTCAGGTTATTACACCAATGGCTTGACGAGACCCAACGACAAGTCGACAACAGAGTAAGGGCAAATCTGGATCGAAACCTCCAGTGGGCAAAGTTATACCGAGACTCAGGGCTCGTAACAGAAGCTATTCGTGCATTTAAGGATGCATTGATGGAGACCACTAATTTGGGCAACGAGGCTGTTGCTTCATTATGTGAAAATGAGATCACTAAACTCTTATATTAGATGACTTCGCGAGTTTTAATACGACTTTCCCTTCTCGTTCTACCACATCAAGTTACCTACTAAGTTTTTCGTGTAAAAATCCCTTCGTGTTCTTGCGGTACAACGACCAATATCTTTTTTGCTCCATAACAAAGTTGTTTGGAGCAAAGCTCCTCAAACACTAAGCACTCTCGACCCTGGCTCGGCAGCCCCGCTCTCCCTGTGGTCGAGCGGGGACCCGCTGCCTCCGCCCTTCTCGTCCCTTAGCGTGTGCAACATGCAACAAACCAAACACTTCGTGTTTGGTTTTCCGTTGTTGTGCACGCTAAGGGACTCGAACCCCTGACATCCTCGGTGTAAACGAGGCGCTCTACCAACTGAGCTAAGCGTGCGTGGACGTACACTACCATACCTCACAGTGTTTGACTAAGCTCAATTCATGTGATAATAAGCATCCAGCAACTGCTGGAGGTGCATATGCGGTGTACATTTTGCACGCGAAATATGAAGGTGCAAGGCAGTACACACCACTGCGCACACTGTGGCCTTGTTACCACACGAGACGGTAGTGGCTGGCCAGTGCTCGTGGCTGGCAAGAGCGTCATGTTTATAGACCTTGCCGACGTCGCCCGACAGGTCTCGAAGCCAAGGCGTGAGCGGTGTGCTCATGATGTGGCCCAAGTGGTCGAAAAAATAGTTCTGATTGGGCTTGCCGGCCCTGATGGGGGGCACATTCACTGACGGTTCGTGGTATACTTATGTCACGAACCGTTTTTTATGGAACGCATTCCACAATCACTTAGAGACCAGTGGGAAGGGATCCTTGCCGCTGAAGGGATGCCAAATGAACTTGATGACCCTGTTTCGGAGGGGTCTGCAAAAGCGTTAGCACGAAAGAGGATTCTCCTCTACTACCTAGAAAGGAGTGAGCTCAATGGTAGCATTCATGAGCGCCACATAAGTGAGGTGGCGACATTGAAGGAGGAACTACTTGCGCAAGGCCACAGTGCCGATGAGGTTGCTGAAATTGATGGTGACTTAGTGCGCGAGGTGCAAGATGAACTTGCTGATATGGAGAGGTACGCCCTAGAGTGCATAACTAAGAAACTGGAGAGCGATGAAAGGCTTGGATTCAAAATTCCTGCGCTGATACGTATGGTTGTTCAACAAATGCGGAAGGAATTTCCCGATGCCGAGGAAGAGATCCTTGAAATGGTGGCTCGTGCGGTAGCAGACAAAACAGTGGAACCATACCACTAGCTCAAGTGTTAGTGAATCGTTTCCTTTTTTTGATCGCGCAGGAGAAGAACCGCCATAACGAAGGCGTCCACGGGGTATCTTCCATCAACACCTAACAATACGCGCCCTTCATTACGTACATCTTCTAGATCGAAATTTTCTAGTGCGGCAATGCGTTCCACATGGGTCCGCAATCCTGGCTCTACAAGTAATTCTTTTGCGTCTCCGCGATAACGCTCCAACTGATCACCGAGATCCATACCCTCTATATATTTTCCCTCCGTCCACATGATTCGCTTTTCCTGTGGCCTGTGCTCGAATCGTTCCATGTTGATTGTCTAAAACTAGTAATAATGTCCCCTCGGAGGGATCGGTCACGAGTTGCTAAGTGTTATTCAGAGCAAAGCTCTTCAAACACTAAGCACTCTCGACCCCGGCTCGGCATCGCTCTGCGATATGCCTGCGCCTTTCGCTTCCCTCGCGCAGGCAAAGCAGTTTGCCTGCTCGAGCGTCCACTCGCTTCGCTCGTGTCCCCTCGGAGGGAATCGAACCCCCATCAACGGTTTAGAAGTCCGCGGCTCTATCCATTGAGCTACGAGGGGTATGCCCCACTATAGCGCGGTGTGGGGGTGCTGTATATCGGGAATCGATCCCTACGGGATCAGTCCACTCATTGGGTCTTTTCCTTCGTTCCTCGGAAAAGTCCTCAATGAGTCTTGCGGAGCGCCCCCGGCGCTCCTCACCCCCATCAAGGCTTGAGAGCTCCGCGGCTCTATCCATTGAGCTACGAGGGGTCGGCCTCTACTCTACCACGCTTGCTCCGTCACTCAACCTTGAGGGTGTCTGTGTCCTCTACCTCCTCCACCTGCTCTGGCGGTGATCCCACTTCACCCATCTTTTCTGGTGTCGTACTTGCAATGTTGGTTTCCTCTTTTCCAGGATCCGTAGATTCTCCAACTTCCTCGCCCCCCGGGCTTGGAACCGGCGCATCTTCCCCAGCTCCAGTCGCAAAGGCATCTCGCCGATTACGATACGATTCGAGTGTATAGGCGAACGCCTCTTCATCGAGCACCGCGCCGCTTGGTGGCGGAACATCAACCTGTTTGGCTCCCAAAAAGTACATGCGGTACATAACGTACGCCACAAGCACAACCGTGAGGAGCACGGAACACCCTAATGCGATTCCCCATACCCGCATTACGGGAAAATCGGTCGCCCTACCTTTGTGTGCCGAAGACGGTTTTTTTTGCAGTATGGTTGCTATGCTCGCTGGTAGCTTCATATACCTAATACGGAAAAGGTAACCTCTCCCGACCATTGCTCACTCTTGTTCCTGCTCACCTTCACCGACTCAATCGAAACCGCATACGGCAACCGCTCGATCGTTTCCACAAATCGATAGCAGTCGCTCCATGCTCCATCAAATTTGACCGCAACACGTCCAATACGCTCCGCCTCACCGTCCTTATTGCCTCCCAGCGTCGCCTCGGTAACAGACTCTATCTCAACCACAAGTCCGAAACGTGCTCCCGCTTCCTCCACCATTTCAAGAAGTGGCGCAGGGTCGTTGAACTGCAGGAAAAAGGAACGCAGTTCTTTTCGTTCATCCTCCACCTCACGCACCCGTTCCCGCAGAGCCGCATCTGCGATTTCCCGCTCGGTGTGGCTTGCAACGGTACGTGCGAGCTCATCCGCTTTTGCTCGCAGTGCGGTGAGCGAGGAAACGAGGTACACGTAACCTATAAGCTGGAGTACGCAGAGGAGAACGGTAATAATGAGCGAGCGTGTGAGTGGGGTAGACATAGTTACGTGCCAGACTCAGCTTCTTGTTCTGGTGAAGCTGTCGATTGGGATGCTGGTACAGTGGAGCTCTCCAGTGCGGGAACAAGGGTGAGGGTAAAAGACACATCGACGCTCTTTGCGAGGTCGCCAAGTGGCAAGGTGACCTCGGTGAACGTAGGGAGTGCTTTGAGCGCGTCGCGGTATGCCAGAAGGCTACTTCGTGTCTCGGCCACACCTGCCACCACAAAGCGCGCAGACTGGCCCAGGGTACGACTAAATGCAAAAGACGAAATTTGGATGGCCGGCGTTCGAGGTTTCAGTACCTCTTTCACATAATAGGTAGGGGGCTTTTCATCGAGCCGCGTTTTTAAAAGGGCGATAGTTTTATTTGTCTCCCCTAAAAGGGCGCGTGCGTTGTCTGTTTTAGGAGTCTCCTCCAGCCCGCGCGCACTCACCTCACTCTGCGCGACAGACACCTCCGCACGCGCCGCCACAAACCAGGGCACCATGAATACATTTGCAATAAGCACTGCGCCCGATGTGAGCGAAAGACCCACCACCGCAAACCGCAGGTGGAATTCCCGAAGCCGTGCGCGTTTATCTTCTGGTGGTAGGAGGTTAATCATACTATCTTCCTCTTACGACACTGCGAAGCGCAAGGCCTATCGCGGTAGCGTACTCAAGTGACTGTGTGGCGTGAATGGGTGGCACCACACCCTCCGGGTACACATTATGCCACACATTTCCGATTTCAACCGGCATCGAAAGGACGCTCTCTAAGTACTCCGCCACGCCAATAATGTTCGCATTGCCTCCAGAAAGAATGAGCCGCTGTACCGTTCGGCTCGATGAACCTGTGCGATGCATCTGGTGATAGGTCACATGCTTCTCCACTGCATCCGCGAGTGTCTGCACGACCGGAAGGAGCACTTTATAGAGCTTGTCGTGCTCCTTTGTCTTCACAAACCCCACCTCTCGCTTGAGCCGTTCTGCTTCCGTGTAGCTCACCCCCAAGCCGTTCACAATCGCCTGCGTGAGATTGTCGCCCCCGTTCTCGAGCGTCGCGGTGAAAGTGACGATGCCACTACTCACGATGGTGAGGCTCGCCTCACTGCGCCCGATATCCACAATGATGTGCGTGCCCTCATTCTGTCGTCCCACGAGTGCCCGCGCGGTCGCCTGCCCCTCTATCTCAAGCGAGAGCGGGGTGATGTTCGCCTCATGCAGTACCTCCATGTACTGGGCGATAAACTGGGACGGGTACACCGACACATTCACAAATGCAGGATTGTTCGGTCGCTCTACCACAATGTAGTCGAATATCGCTTCCTCCGGCCCCAGTGGCACGTTTTCCTTGAGGTGGAACTCGAGCATCTGCCCAAGCTCACCCTCGCTCGCGGGAGGCACCTCCATCTGAAAGAGGTACGCATGCTCCTCGGGAAGGCAGAGGTGTGCGAAAGAAATACGGTGCTCGTGGGCGAGCTTTCCGAGCTGTTGGGCGAGTACCTCGGGTTCCTTCACATCGCCGTTTACCACCGTGCCGGGCGGCAAATCAAACTTACCGAATGCCGCCACCTCAACCCCTCCCCCACGCAACTCAAACGACATGAACTTGATGGAGTAGTCGGAGATATCGATACCTGCGGCGGGCATTGCGAGAAAGCGCGGCGGCGGAAATGCGCGCGCAAAAAAACTTGTGTGCACTGGTGAAAGTACGCGAGACACACCTAAAGTATACCGCACCCTCTCCCAAGCGAGGTGCACGCTACGCACCGTGATGTGTACATCACACTACGCGCGTACCGGGAGGAAGTGGTATCGATGGTTCGAGAAAGGCAAACTCACCGCTCTCACACGATGCGGCGAGTATCATCGCTTGGCTCTCGAGCCCGCGAATGACGCGCGGTTCGAGGTTGGTGACGAAAGGAAAAGTGCGTCCCACAAGGGTAGCGACATCCGGCACATGGGGCGCGATGCCGGAAAGCACCTGACGCGGTGCCGCTTCGCCAAAATCTACCAAGAGCCTGAGGAGTTTGTCGGTGTTGGGTACTGGCTCAGCGGAGAGCACTTTTCCAAGCGTAACCTCGATACGCTTAAATTCTTCTATGGAAAGCTTAGGGGTGCCGGACACACTCTTCTCGACAGGAGCTGGGGCCTCACTCGAAGCAGCCCGACTCTTGTCGAGATACGATTGGAGGATAATTGCCGCCGCGGCCGCATCCACCGCAGGAAGCGAAGTTGCTCGAGAGAGTGCGAGCACCTCGAATGCACGGCGAGCTTCCGCGCTTGAAAACGACTCGGGCACGAGCTCCACCGCAACACCAGTTGCTCGCTTGAGCGCATCGGCGCAAAGGGTGATGCGCTCTTTGATGAGGTTATCGCCACCCTGCGGGTTTTCGGAAGCACCCATCACGATATGGTGCACGTTGCGCTCGCGCACCACAGAGGCCACCTCTCGCACAAGCTCATTGGTGTTCGCCAGAAGCGCGAGCGGGAACGCAAACGTCCCATCCTCCGCTGAAATGGCGAGCCCCACGCGCTTTTCACCATAGTCTATACCGAGCACTATCGCCATGGGGAGAGCATACCACAGCAGAGCCGTTGTGGTACCATGGGGATATGCCCGAGCTCGCACTCACAAATACACAGTTGCTCTTTCTCCTCGGCATCATGCTTTGGACCATTCCCTGGAAAGCGTGGGCGCTATGGCTCGCGGCCCGTAGAGGCGAGTTTTAGTGGTTCTTCATTATTCTCGTGGTGAACACGCTCGCAATCCTTGAAATCATCTACATCTTCATGGTCGCCAAGCAAAAGGATGGTCGCAGTGAGCAGTGAGTTTTTGAGTGCTTCATGATACACTCCGTGCCACGGAGAGGTGGCTGAGTGGTCGAAAGCGGCGGTCTTGAAAACCGTTGAAGGGCAACCTTCCGTGGGTTCGAATCCCACCCTCTCCGCAGATTGAAACTTCGTGTGCTTTTTCCTAGTAGAGCCACCATTTACTCCCGCTCAGACGAAAAACGTGCGACAATACGTACATGGGTCCTTCTAGTGAGTGGTACCGAGAGTTAGTGAGACCGTCGTGGGCTCCTCCAAGTTGGCTCTTTGGGCCGGTGTGGACCGTGCTGTACGCAATTATTTTTGTCACGTTCGGTACGGTGTTTATCAAGGCGGCAACGCGACAGCTCCCGTGGCTCGTGGCACTCCCCTTCGCACTTAACCTCCTGTTCAACTTCGCCTTCACCCTGCTTCAGTTCGGCCTAAAAAATAACGTACTTGCGACGATAGATATTTTACTCGTCCTTGCGACACTTGTGTGGGCACTCGTTGTCGTGTGGCCACACCTGCGCTTGGTGGCGCTCGCAAACATTCCCTACCTCCTGTGGGTGACGTTTGCGACCGCGCTCCAGCTCACCATCACCTTCCTCAACCGCAGCGTGTAGAACGACGTTGGTACTCTCCCTCAATTCACCCCGTAGACCCACAGTGGTGGGACATTAGCGAGCACGAACGACTTTTTCTGTACCGGCACCGTGCGGTAGATACGCGTCATGACAGGAGGCATGTAGGTAAAGAACCGAAAGATCGTTCCCCTGTCGGTGAGCCGACGAATGGTCGCCAGGAGTGCGCGGCACTCCGTTTCGGGCAAAAAAGGGAGGCCGGAAACAAGCAAATCGACATGGGTCACGCCATGACGCTCGAGCACCTCGTCGAGCGTGTGTGCGCCCGCGTGCTCCACCACCACTTGCGCACCATACTTTTGCGTCAAACGCTTCACATACGACTCCTCAATTTCAACAAGTATGATAAGGGTATCGGGTAGGCATCGTCGCAAAATTTCACCGGTGAACTCCCCGTTACCCGGCCCCAATTCAACCACTACGTGTATAGCGGAGAAGTCTATTCCGTTGAGTATGGAGCGCGTCGCAACGTGCGAGCTAGGCACGAGCGAGGCATTGCGTCGTGGGTTCTTTATAAAGTTCTTAAGAAAAAGCCACGTGTCAGAGTCACTGAGTTGTGAGGTGGTTGATTGTCCGAAGCGCATGAGTGCTATGATACCGCACCACGACCACGTCCCGTAAGATTTGCCGAATGAAGCCTACAGGGTATAATCGTTGCATTATCGCTTAAAGGAAGCTCTGTATATGCAAGCAGTCATCCTCTGCGCCGGAGAAGGAGTGCGCATGCGTCCATTGACACACGATAGACCGAAGCAACTCGTCGAGGTTGCAGGCAAGCCGCTCATAGAGCACATTATCCGCGCACTCCCACCTGCAATTGAAGAGGTCATTCTCGTGGTAGGGTACCGAGGCGAAGACCTCATCAACCGCATTGGTGGAGAGTTTGCGGGGAGAACTATCAAGTTCGTATGGCAAAAGGAAAAGTTGGGAACGGCAGACGCACTTCGACGAGCACGCGAGTTACTCACGGGTCGCTTCCTCCTCCTCTATGGCGACGACCTCATCGACACCGAGAGCATCGAGCGTGCACTCTCGCACGACGCTTGCTTACTTGCCTACGAGCATGAAGAACCGCACCGCTTCGGGGTCATTGTGCTAAATGAGAAGGGCTACGTTGAAACGGTAGTGGAGAAGCCCGCGAACCCTCCCAGTAATCTTGTCTGTGCCGCAGGCCTTGTCTTAAACCCGACCATATTCGACTACTACGATGAGTTGCCCGAAGGGCGCGAATACTACCTCACCGAGGTAGTGGACACCTATGCGAAAAAACACCCTGTGGCGATCTCCCGTGTCACATTTTGGTACCCAGTCAATCGTCCAGAAGACATCCCCGGAGCAGAAGCAGTGCTCGCACTTCGCGCACGCTCACCTGTGGACTCCCTCACTTCTCTCGCGTAGCTCGTGCTACACTGGATGTATGGATGCGACCGCACACTCTCCACACCACACCCTGCGCAAGCCCATACACTGGCAGGCGCTTGAGTACAACCACACCGAAAAGTCGAGTGACTGGTTTTGGGCACTCGGGCTCGTGGTGCTCGCCGGCATTATTGCGTCGCTCGTCGTGAATAACATTCTCCTCGCGATACTCCTCCTCGTGGGAGGGTTTGCGCTCGCGGTTTTTGCCGCACGCGAACCGTCGATGGTCTCCTTCGCACTTACCCAGCGAGGGATACGGGTTGACGACAAGCTCTACCCGTTTAAGTCGCTCGAGGCATTCCACATTGACGAGATACACCATGAGCGCACCCCGAAACTCATTCTGAAGCCCAAAAGCTTTCTTGTGCCACTCATCATCGTTCCACTCGAGGGTATCGACCCCGACCATGTGCATGACTTCCTCCTCGACTTCTTGCCCGACGAGGAGCTCCACGAGCCCCTCATCCACCACGTGATGGAGTGGTTGGGGTTTTAGCCCCATAAGTCCATGGTGCCTTACAAACGTGCGGGAACGCACGTTTTCTGGTATGGTGTGTCGCATTGCCCCCGTAGTTTAATGGATAGAACACGGGATTGCGGATCCCGTAATCGAGGTTCGATTCCTCGCGGGGGCACAAATAGATAAGAGTCCACTATTCCACAATCCGTCCTCTGCAATGTGTAAATTTGTGGAGGAAATTCAGGGGAAAGAGCCGAAAGTAAACAACCACGATTTTGCGGACTTCTTCTCTCCTAAACAGACGTTCGGTGAGTAGCAAAAAAGAGCGGTATGAATCGCTCTTTTTGTACAACCTTCAGCTTTGCGGGTCATAGCTCGGCATCGAGCATATGGGAACACGTTACTAACAGGTTATCAATGCGGTGAAATTGTGTCTTTTGCGCGAACCTTTTTCGAGAAGAAGCCCTGACAGGTACCCCTTTTTTAAGACACCTCTTCTGAGACTTTCAGTGTAGCATATT
>CAYLHB010000021.1:7425-11158 GCA_964383505.1 uncultured Candidatus Saccharibacteria bacterium | reverse complement strand
TCGCTTTCACGCGCGTGGGGCTACTACAAAGACATCTCTTTTGCGGTCGAAACCGAAGCGGGGGTACTCGACGTGTCGGGCGAAGAAATCGGCAAGCTCCTCGACAAAGTTCGTTCGCTTGATGCGGCGCGCGCAACCATAGATGAGGTGCTCCATATGAAGCGCATCTTCCGCATCACGAGAACGCTTGAAACCGTTATGGCGAGTGCGTTAAGTAACGGCGCATCCGACATACACATAGAGCCGGAGGAGCACCAGGTGCGTATACGCTTCCGACTCGACGGCGTCTTGGTGGACATCCTCATGTTCGACCACGACACCTACCACCTCCTCCTCTCTCGCGTCAAACTTCTCTCGGGACTTAAACTCAATGTGAAGGATGCTCCGCAGGACGGACGCTTCTCCGTCCACATCGACAAGCAAGAAATTGAAATTCGCACCTCGGTCCTGCCTGGGAACTACGGCGAGTCGCTCGTGCTCCGCCTCTTGGATCCTGCCGCAATCGGTGTATCACTCCAAGAGCTGGGTATTGACCCACGCCTCCTCGGACTCCTCAAGCGAGAGATAGAGAAACCGAACGGGATGATACTCAACACCGGCCCCACCGGGAGCGGAAAAACGACGACGCTCTATGCGTTCCTCAAGCACGTGATGGACCCGGGTATGAAAATACTCACCATTGAGGACCCAGTCGAGTACCACCTTGAGGGCATCGTGCAAACACAGGTCAACCATGAAGACTACACGTTCGCCTCGGGGCTTCGGAGTGCACTCCGGCAAGACCCCGACATCATTATGGTGGGGGAGATACGCGATGAGGAGGTCGCCTCGACCGCGGTGCATGCCGCACTCACCGGCCACCTCGTGTTCTCAACACTCCACACCAACAATGCCGCGGGGGCCTTCCCTCGCCTTATTGACCTCGGAGTGGACCCCAGCATCATCGGCTCTGCGATAAACGTGGTGATGGCACAACGCCTCGTGCGTCGCATTGACCCTCGGTACTCCATAGAGGTGCCGCTTGAGGGAGAGGATAAGGAGTTTGTGGAGCGCGTGCTCGCCACGATGCCCAATCGTGCCGACTACCCCTCCACCGTAACCCATACCCATGTACCAAAAGCCCCCGAAGGGGAAACGGGCTACAAGGGACGTGTGGGGGTGTATGAGGCGATTTTCATGAACCGCTCAATTGAGGATGCGGTGAGGAAGAATATGACCACACGCGAGCTCATGGAAGTCGCCCGTCCGCAGGGTGTCCTCACGCTTCACCAAGACGCACTCTCGAAAGTGCTCACGGGGATGACGAGCCTTGAGGAGGTACGACGAGTCCTCGGGTACAATGTGGAGTTTGTGTAGTGTACATTTACAAAAAGGGAGAGAACCCCTCACGCGACGCTTTTCACATGGGAAAGCCGCTCGTCATTCTAAGGATACTCCCAGGAAGCACGAAGCCACCAGGACGTCCTCGAGAGACGACCGCAGCCACGCAAGCGCGGCGTGTCGCGAAAGGGGTTCTCTCCCCGTTCAAAGAAAAGTCCAGCACATGCTGGAACAATCAAAGGAAGTGTAGCATGAAGAAAAATATATGTCAATAGATTCACGAGCGCGGGAATCGAACGCAAGCGAGTGGCTCGACCGCACCTTGCGGCCTGCCGCGTGGGATGAGTACGTGGGCCAAGAAACCACCAAGGAAAACTTGCGTATTCTGCTTGCGGCGGCGCGCAAGCGCGGCCACGCACCGGAGCACGTGCTCTTCTACGGCCCACCCGGACTCGGTAAAACCACCCTCGCGCACCTGATCGCGCGCGACCTCGGTGTCGCGATGAAGGCCACCTCGGGACCAGCGATTGAGCGGGTGGGCGACCTTGCGGCCATACTTACCAACCTCAACGAAAATGATGTGCTCTTTATTGATGAAATCCATCGCCTCAACAAACAAATCGAGGAGGTGCTCTACCCTGCGCTTGAGGCGGGGGTGCTCGACATCATTATCGGCAAGGGGCCGAGCGCTCGAACGATTCAACTCGACCTTCCCTCATTTACGCTCGTTGCGGCCACCACTCGCATCGCATCGCTCTCAAGCCCGCTTCGTTCCCGCTTCTCCGGTGGTGTGTTTCGCCTCGAGTTCTACAGTGATGATGAGCTCGCGCGCATCGTAACGAGAAGCGCATACCTCCTCAATGTCTCCATAGAGCAAGAGGCTGTGTACGCAATCGCGACACGGAGCCGCGCCACCCCCCGAACCGCAAACTACCTCCTCAAGCGTGTGCGTGACTTCAGTGAGGTGTACGGACGACATGTGGATACGTCGCTTGTAAAGGAAGCACTCTCCCTCCTCTCAATTGATGCGTTGGGGCTCACCGCACAGGACCGCGCGGTACTCCTCACCATCATAGACAAATTCGCCGGTGGTCCGGTGGGGCTCTCCACCGTCGCAGCCGCTACCGCCGAGGAAGAAGCGACCATCGAGGAAGTGTACGAGCCATACCTCATTCGCTCCGGCCTCATTGAACGCACCCCACGAGGCCGTGTGGTAACCGCGCTCGGGTACGCGCATGTCGAGCGAATACCTCCCGCAATAAATGGTCAACAGCCCCTTCTCTAGCCCCCACTAGCTCTTCGAGCATGCGTTGGTATACTAGTCGCTATGTCAGGACACAGTAAGTGGTCGCAAATCAAGCATAAAAAAGCAATCACCGATACCAAGCGGAGTAAGGAGTTTGGTAAGATTGCTCGGCTCATCGCGGTCGAATCGAGGCTCGTGGGGGGAGATATGGGTGCCCCGTCACTGAAAACCCTCATCGAGAAAGCGAAGGCCGTAAACATGCCGAAAGATAACATTGAGCGGGCGATTGCGAAAGGTAAAGGGGGTGAGGGAGCTACCATGGAAGCCATCACCTACGAGCTCTACGGGCCCGGGGGTGTCGCAATACTCATCTCGACGCTCACCGACTCCAGAAACCGTACCAATGCCGAGCTCAAGCATCTCGTGAGCACGCTCGGCTACCAGATGGCGGAGCCGGGTGCAGCGAGTTGGGCGTTTTCACACACAGGGAGCGAGTGGGTGCCTACGGTGACCGTGCCTGTCGAGGATACTGACGTGGACGCGCTCGCCACACTCATAGACGCGCTCGAAGATCACGACGATGTGCAAACGGTGTACACAAACGCCGCATAGCATGCGCATTCTAGGTATCGACCCCGGGTACGACCGCTGTGGCATCGCGGTCATTATTCGTGAGCACGGACACGACACACTCATTGAGAGCGCGTGTATCACCACGAACCGCAGTGATGACTTTTACCACCGGCTTGCTGAGGTGGTGCAAGCGGTGGAGAGCTTTATGGATATCCACACACCCGATCTCGTCGCGATTGAAACGCTCTACGTCACCAACAACCAGAAAACGGCAATGCGGGTCGCGGAAGTCAGAGGCGCACTCCTCTATGTGGCAACACGCCGCGAGCTCCCTGTTGTCGAGCTGAATCCCCGCACAATAAAGCGGGCAGTGCTTACCGACGGTGGGGGCGATAAGGGGCAAATGGTTCGCATGGTGCGCCGCCTCGTCCTCATGGACGAGCGCGTGCGGCTCGACGACGAGTACGATGCAATAGGCATCGCACTTGCCACACCGCAGACCCGTGGATAAACCCTGTGTGGGGGCTTGCAAAAGAAAAAGGATTTGCTACAAATATGCCCGATGCGCACCGCGCACATTACCAGCAACTAGTG
>CAYLHB010000021.1:0-7325 GCA_964383505.1 uncultured Candidatus Saccharibacteria bacterium | reverse complement strand
AGGATTTGCTACAAATATGCCCGATGCGCACCGCGCACATTACCAGCAACTAGTGTATTTCTATGAGCATTGTGCTTGATGAAGAGCTACGAGGTTTTCGCATGGAGGATGACGAGCTCGACGAGATCGACCCCGATGCAGACACGGATGATGAGCTCGACGACGATGATAAGCTCGACGACGATGATGAGCTCGACGACGATGAGAGTGCAGACGACGATGAGTAGTTCTCCACCACACAGACCACTACGCGCCCATTCGGGCGCGTAGTGCGTTAGTTGACCTCAAACGCCGCGAACCGTCGCTTACCGATGCGGTAGGTGCTGTTTTCCGTAACGGTATGCGCCACGTCGCGCACCACCTCCTCTTTCGTCATGTCCTCAACCGCCCCACCTTGAATGAGGCGACGACACTCTGCTTTTGACTCCACCACTTTCGCGGTCACAAGCACGTCACAGAGAGGTGTTCCGCGCGTCACAGCTACTCTCGGGGTGTCTTTCGGTACCCCTCCCCGCGCGAACGTCGCACTGAACGCCTCCTCGGCGCGTGTGGCCACCTCTGCGCTGTGGTAGAGCGTCACCACCTCACGTGCGAGCCGCATCTTTGCATCTTTGGGGTGAATGGTGTGATCTTGAAGGCCTCGTGCCATTTCCTCCACTTCTCTAAGAGGTACGCGCGTCGCGAGGGTGAGGTACTCCACAATGAGCTCGTCGCCCAAACTCATCACCTTCCCGTACATATCATTCGGCTCCATGGTGAGCGTGATGGTGTTTCCCCAGCTCGAGCTCATTTTCCTTCCATCGGTGCCGGGTATGAGCGGGTTCATGAGTATGCCCTGCGGGGCCTGCCCGAACCGCTCCTGGAGCGCGCGCCCCGCGAGGAGGTTGAAGCGCTGGTCGGTGCCTCCAAGCTCCACGTCGGCCCGTACCGCAACACTGTCGTAGCCCTGCATGAGGGGGTAGAGCACCTCGCGGAGTGACACACGCTTCCCTTGGTCGAGACGACGCTTGATGTTGTCGCGCGCGATGAAATCCGCCACCGAAAACTGGTCGGCGTGGTTGCAGATATCTTTGTAGGTGAGCGGAGCGAGCCAATCGCTGTTGTAGTGAAGCTCCGCCTTCTCAAGGTCAAGGAGTTTGCCCGCCTGTGCAAAGTAGGTCTCTTTGTTGTGCCGCACTTCCTCTTCACCCAACATCGGCCGCTCGCTCTCCTTGTCGGAGGTGTCTCCAATGACCCCCGTGAAATCTCCCACAATAAGAACCACTTGGTGCCCCGCCCGCTCAAAGTCACGGAGCTTGAGGAGTGGAATGGCCCGCCCAAGGTGGAGGTGTGGGCTCGTGGGGTCGATGCCGAGCTTCACGCGGAGGCGCTCCCCACGCTCCATGCGCATACGAAGCGGCTCAATGCCAATAGATTCAACCACTCCCCGAGTAAAAAGCTGAGTATAAAGCTCGTTGTGCTCCTGCATACGCGCACTCTACCACACACCGCACACCACCTGCACGCTCCCCTCCACGGGCGCAACGTGCTACACTCTCGCTATGCGAAAGAAGCGCCACATCGTGCGCGACCTCTTTCTTGCGCTCTTCGCCCTTGTTTTCGGCGCATGCCTCATTGTAGCGGGCGGGCTTGTGCTCTGGGCGGCGACCTTGCCCTTACCAAGCATAGAGCGTATTGAGCAGGCGCGCCTTGAAACGGGCACCACCCTCTACGACCGCACCGGCGAGGTGGTGCTCTACAACATGCACCAAGATGTGAAGCGCACCTCGGTTACACTCGCCAACATGTCGCCACTTGTTCGCAACGCCACCATCGCGATTGAGGATGACGCCTTCTACAAACACATCGGTATCGACCCACGCGCCATTCTGCGGGCCGTTATTGAAAACCTCCGTGCGGGAGACCTCCTCGGTGGCCAAGGGGGCTCCACCATCACCCAGCAAATTGTGAAGAACTCCCTCCTTGTGCGCGAGAAAAAGCTCTCAAGGAAACTCAAAGAGTGGGTGCTCGCCCTCAAGCTCGAGCGGGCCATGAGCAAGGACGATATCCTCGAGCTCTACCTCAACATCGCCCCCTATGGTGGCAACAAGTACGGGGTGGAGGAAGCGAGCCAAGCGTTCTTCGGAAAGCACGCGAAGGATTTGACCGCTGCGGAGAGCGCGTACCTCGCGGCGCTCCCCCAAGCCCCCACCTACTACTCGCCCTACGGAAACAACCGCGAGGCGCTCGATGAGCGGAAAGACATTGTGCTTAAAAAAATGCGGGAGCAAAATTACCTCACCGAAGACGAGTACCAGAGCGCGCTCCATGAGGAGGTACTCTTTAAGCCCCCGCAAAAAACGAGCATCAAGGCGCCCCACTTCGTCTTCCACGTCATCGATGAATTGGAGAAAAAGTACGGCAAACAAAAACTTGAGGAGGAGAGCCTTAAGGTTATAACGACGCTCGACTGGAAGCTCCAGAGCGAAGCGGAGCGCATCGTCTACGAGGCCGCACTAAAAAACAAAGAGCTCTACAACGCAGAGAATGCCGCGGTTGTGGCAGTAGACCCCCGCACAGGTGACATTCTCACCATGGTAGGCAGTCGCGACTACTTCGACCCCGAGATAGACGGCAACTACAACATCACGCTCGCAAATCGCCAACCTGGTTCTTCCTTCAAGCCAATCGTCTACGCAGCATCGTTTTTAAAGGGCTACACGCCAGATACGATACTTTTCGATGTGCGCACACAGTTCTCCACCGCATGCGATGCGTGGAAGATGTCGAGCGAGGATGGGTGCTACGCCCCAGTCAACTATGACAATGTGTACCGAGGCCCCATAACCATAAGGAACGCACTTGCCCAGTCGGTGAACGTACCGGCGGTCAAAGCGGTCTACCTCACCGGCGTGAAAGAGTCAATTGAGCTCGCAGAGAAGCTCGGTATCACCACACTCGGCGATCATAAACGGTACGGGCTCACACTCGTCCTTGGTGGCGCAGAGGTGTCCCCTCTTGAGATGACGAGTGCGTACGGGGTCTTTGCGACGGGTGGCATGCGCGCACCGCACCGCGCCGTGCTCAAAATAATGAATGAGGACGGAAGTATTCTTGAGGAAGAGGCCGCGGAGCAGACACGAGTGCTCGATGAGCAAGTGGCGCTCCAAAT
Source organism: uncultured Candidatus Saccharibacteria bacterium (assembly GCA_964383505.1). GTDB lineage: Bacteria > Patescibacteriota > Minisyncoccia > Phycocordibacterales > UBA12088 > CAYLHB01. The sequence continues at coordinate 4,174 of CAYLHB010000021.1, read as the reverse complement.
AACCGACATACTCTCCGACAATGTCGCACGGACACCCGCATTCGGCGCCACGAGCTACCTCTACTTCCCCTCGCGTGATGTGGCCGCGAAAACAGGTACCACGAACGACTACCGCGACGCGTGGGTCATCGGATACACTCCCACTATTGCGATAGGGGCATGGGTGGGAAACAACGACAATACCCCGATGGAAAAAAAGGTGGCGGGGTTTATTGTCGCCCCACTTTGGCATGATGTGTTTGAAAAAGCCTTTGAACTCGGCTATGAGGGGCCGGATTTTCCTGAGCCGGCACCACTCCCCTCCGACCTGAAACCGATTTTACGAGGGCGGTACGAAGGCTCACGTTCTGTGCTTGTTGATAAAGTGAGCGGGAAGCTCGCCACGGAAAACACTCCACCTGAACTCCGAGAGGAGAGGTTTGAACCAGATATCCACAACATACTCCATTGGGTGAATAAAGATGACCCCCGTGGCGAATACCCCTCATGCCCCTCGTGTGACCCTCAATACAAAAACTGGGAGTACGCGGTCACGGTGTGGAAGGGCTTCTCCGGCAACCTCACTCCTGATAAAGAGGATGTGCTCCCGGAAGAGGAAGATGACGTACACACGGAAGACAAGCGCCCCATTGTCACTATACTTAAACCAAAAGAAGGGGCCAAGGTGTCACGTGAACGATCAGTGTCGGTGCGAGTGGATGTGGACAGTGAATTTACAATTGAGAAAGTGGACTTCTTTGTGAACTCTACCCTTATTGGAAGCGACACAGAGCGACCGTTTGAAATAAGTTTCACTCCACAAGATATCGGTGGTATTGAGGAGGAAAATACACTTACTGCAACCGCGTTTGATGAGGTACAAAATCGTGGGAGCGCAACCGCGTTATTCACCGTTCGAGAATAACCACAAGGAGCGGTGTGTGTAGGAAGGTATACACTGTTGACTCACTGTACCGCTTCCACACGAACTCCCCGCTCTTTGAGAAAGCGCACGAGCTCACCCTTTCTCAACAGCACCTCGCTCCGTATAGTGGGATGCGCGAGGATACGCACTGTTTTGTTTCTATACTGTACCTCATATGGCTCCACCTCTACTCCCACACACTCCTTGCAAAAGAGTATGACTGCATTGCGAACCGCCGACTCGGGCGCTTCAAGGTGTGCGTAGCGAGCGAGGAGTGTACCAACTCGATGCATACTAATTACTTCACAATGTTCGTACTAGGATAAAGTTCGCCAATTACGTACACTGTGTACCTATTTATTCATCGGCATCACAAGCGCAAGCGTACTCATCTCACCCACTCCACGCACAATAGCGGGACTGTCGGAACCAGTAAAAGAGAGCTGGAGTGAATCGGTTGCAAAAAGGTTGACCGCATCGGTGAGGTAGCGGAGGTTGAAGCTCACTGAAAGCTCTTTCCCCGACACCACTGCATCAAGTGAGAGTGTTGTTTCACCCGCCCCATTACTCTGCGCTTCGACAGTGATGGTGTTCTTTTTCGGTTCAATCAGAAGCCGTGTTTGATTCACCGAGTTGGCAAACACCGCCGCCCCTCGAAGTGCTTGCATAAAGTCGTGTCGCACGAGCGTCACCTCACTTATAAAGGTGGTGGGGATAATGGCGGTGTAGTTTGGAAATGTTCCGTCGGTAAGCCGGAATGTTACGAACACCCCATCTTTTTCAATAGTCGCTTGGTGCGCACTCACTTTAAGTGACACCTCATCGTTTCCACAGTACTCAAGCACCCGCACCACATCCGCGACGCTTCGCTGGGGAATGAGAATCGGGGGGCACGCGTGGCTCGTGGGGCACACCACCTTCTTCTCCACAAGTCGAAACGAGTCGGTGGCGACAAAGGTGAGTGTGTTGCCCTCTAGGTGCACAAATACACTCGCAAGCTCAGGCTTAATGGTTGATGTTGAAACTGCGGGAAGCACAAGTTTTAGGGCCCCCGCAAGGGTTTGTGCAGGCAAAGAAAGTGTCGCGTCGGGAGTGATGGTGGGGAGTGGAGGAAACTCTTCGATTGGGAGTGTGGGTATCTTTGAGGTACCGTGAGATGTTTCCACCACACACATCCCATCAGTCTTGGTAAGTGCCACTGTCGCCCCTTGAGGAAGTGTGGAGAGGAGACTTCCAAACACACTCGCATGAACCGCCACCACTCCCTCACTTTCAACTTTCGCTGGAAGGGTGAGTTCAATACCAACTTCAAGGTTGGTTGCACGAAGTGAAAGCTGTTTGTCTTTCGCACTCACAAGAATACATTGGAGTATGGGGAGCGCCGCAGTTCTACTTGCTACTTTTTCAACTCTCGCAACAAGTTCAAGTAAGCTCTCTTTTGTACTACTACATTTCATATTTAAAATTACTACTACTATTAGGGGTGTGAATTGTGTGGATAGTCACTTCATCGTTACTTCATGCGATTTTTTCTTACGAGTCGGTGTGTGTGGAGTGGTGTAGTGTTGGGAAAGTATTGTTGATAGGTACCCCACGTTTCATTGGCTAGAATGGTGTGTATACTTTTTCACTTCTTTTCTTCACGAATTCCTCATTGTATCCACAGTACTTACCCACACTACTTCAGCATGGCACGAAGCTCGTCAATTTCTCTTCGCAGTTCCCCATCTCGCTCAAGATCACCTCGAATTTTGTCGCACGAGTGAATGACGGTGGTGTGGTCTCTTCCGCCAAGTTTGGTGCCGATAGTGGGGTAGCTTACCGCAAAGTCCTCGCGCATAAGGTACATAATGATTTGCCGTGGCTTCACTACCTCCTTCCTGCGCGTCTTTTCATAAATGGTTGTCTCCTCAATATCGTAGTACTTCGCAACCACCCGCACCACATCTTTTATTGATACTGTTTTTTGGGTTTTAATGGTGGTTTTGATGAGGAGACGCAGGTCGGCAATATCAAGTGGTGTCCCCTTCACTTGGCTCTGGCAGACCACACGGTTAAGTATCCCCTCAAGGTCGCGAATGTTCCCCTCCACCTCATTTGCGATGTACTGTGCGAGCTCATCATTTAAAAGGAAATTGATACTCGCCGCTTTTGTTTTGAGTATCGCGACACGCGACTCATGATCGGGGGCGTTGATGTCAACCACCATACCTTGCGAGAATCGAGAGATAAGGCGTTCCGCGAGGTTTTGTATCTCTCGTGGGTGGCGGTCGCTCGAAAAAATAATTTGCTTGTTGTTTTCATACAGGGCGTTAAAAATATGGAACAACTCTTCCTGCATCTTGTCTTTCCCGGAGAGAAACTGTACATCATCCATCAAAAGCACATCGTACTGGCGATACTTCTCCTTTACCTGCTGAATGGTGTTTTGTTGGAGGGCGTTTACAATGTCGGAACCAAAACGTTCGGAAGTGACGTAGAAAACTTTCCTTGACTGATTGAGCTTCTTGAGCTGGTTTCCCACGGCCTGCACAAGGTGGGTTTTTCCGTACCCCGTATTGCCGTAAATGTAGAGTGGGTTGTAGGTGATGCCCGGCTCTGCGACGATGGCTTGGGATGCCGCGAAGGCGAGCTCATTAAAGGGTCCCACCACGAATGAGTCGAATGTGTAGCGCGGGTTGAGGTTGTCGAGGCGATTCACGTAGTGCTCCGCGAGTGGGAGCTCCCCCACGGTGACGGTGCGCTCTTTACGTACGTCGGTGCGACGGTGCGCGGGCTCCTTCGCAATAATGTACTCAACCGCTCGTACATCATCAAGCACACTACGGAGTGCACGGAGAATGGTTTTATGGTGCTTGTCAGAGAGCCAATCTTTGTAAAACTGACTCGGGACACCCACATAGACGGTGCCCTCATCAATGCGCACAATGTGCGTGCCTCGAAACCATGTGGAGAAATTCGCTTTGGAAACGGTAAGCTCGATATCAGTGAGAACATTCTCCCATACCTGACGTATATCGAGCACAGGCGACATAGTGGAACCATTATAGTCGTCTTCGACACTTTGCAAAGTTCCTCACACCAGCGCTACATGGTGAGAACGTGGGGATAGTTTGTGGAAAGAGCGGTGAAAGTGACTAAGATAGTGACACACTGGAATTAGTTGACAAAATACATATTTATTGCTATAATATATTTAGGTGAGGTACTTTCGGTACCTTGACATTCACAGGTGGGTTGAGCGTAGCTCCCCGCCCTATAGGAGGAAAA
>CAYLHB010000020.1:0-14502 GCA_964383505.1 uncultured Candidatus Saccharibacteria bacterium | reverse complement strand
TCAACGAAATACTCAAAGGAAGGAGAAAATAGCAACTAAAAAGTTTCTTTAAACCGGATTTCACCATTCCTTCGGCGACGTTGTCGCCATCGTAGGTGAGTGAAATCGCCAAGTCCGGCAACGCGCGTGCGATAGCGGTCATGGTGTCCTGGCCACCAGAACCCTCCGTGCCGGCGGCGATACGTACGGGCTCGCCCTTCACTGCGTACTTCTTCATCTCTTCGACGGAGCCATACGGCGCATCGCCCGGTGCCACCAGGTAGAGATTGTACACGTAGGTTGGCACCTTCACCCGAACGAGCTTACCGAGGCAATTCAGCTTCGCGTCGTACAGGTACCGGACGAAAGTGTCCCACTGGCCGACCGCAAACTGCGCAATACCCGCACAGACTGCCTCGGCCGACTGAGCCGAACCCGCACTGGTTCCCAGCTCGAGAATCAGCCCAAGTGGCGACGCTTCTCCCCTGATATGTGTCCCCACTGCGTCGTGGTTTGCCTTGCCTTCCTTACCGACTGCGAAGACAGCTTCGACAGTTTCCTTCATCTTCGTGCTTGAGAGATCTTGCGACAGGTCTCTCGCCGAGAGGTCAGATGGAAACCCTCCGAGGACCGCGCAAATAAGCCCGGCAATGCTGAGTATCCTTGCAAAGGTCACTTAACCACTCCTTTTGTAATGATCTAGTGACAAGCAACCGCACGGCTACTTGTGGACTCATGTCCGGGTGTTTTTATAACATATATTCCTCATGTTGCAAGCCCTACCGCGATTATCCCTGCTTGACTTCTCTCCACCCCCTGCACTCCTCCTGGAACAATACATAGCAACTCAATCACATGTTGTGTGGTATACACACCTCCCCATAACCTTTCTGCTGTTTCATGCACGCATCACAGGCGCACAATCCCCATCGCGAGCGCTGAAAGAACCCTATCAAAACAACATGCGAATGGTTGCGGCGATGCCATCGCGCCTTCTGCTTGTGGCTCACAAACTTTTGTGCGAATTAGCGACTGTAGTAATGTCAGATTGATGGGGTGTGGCGATACTGCATCCAATCCTATTTTTATAAGACGAGTAAACGCAATTTCCATATCCTCACTCACTAAAAGATATGCATGGGAAGGTGGTGCAATACCACCTAGCACGTCAACCAAAGCATCTTGGAAAGCAGTAATCCATGTACTGTACGGTACCACCTCAGATGGAGTCGTAAAGGCAAGCTCGACTGCGCTCCGCACTTCTTCTGCAGATCGTGCACGTTTTGCTACCTCTTCCGTAAGGCCTCTGGAACCCGAAAGGAACCATGTGGTATTTTCGAGCACTCCTCCCCACATATATGAGACTACTGTCATCTCGCTTCCCACCTCAACAAGCAGACAACGTTCAATATCTGGGTGGGCAACCTGTTGGGCCAAGGAGAGTAGGTAGGTAGCCGACACATGTTCCAATCCAATGCCATGAAATGTTTTTTTTGCTACTTCATCACAACGTGCGCGAAGAGTTTTGGGAATTGCGCTGTAATACATGGTCGCTTCGAAGGATGATGTGGGGAAAGAATGCGCATGTTGTAAACGGTATCCATTTGCTCTGGTATCCACTATCCTTGTTTCAAGTAAAGACACGGGACCGGTACGCTCAATGTGCGTGCGCACTATGTCACTTTGTTGAAACACGTACTCTTCCTTCACAATACTATCCTTGAATTCTTTTTCTGATACAGTTCTGGGATTATTTGAAGTTTTTCGTAATGTACTTATTAGCCCAACTGACCATGGCGTGGCATACGCAAAAACGACCTGCGCATGTGCAAAACTTACCCCTTTTTTTACAAGCTCTTTCACACCCTCTCCCGCCAGCTGCATACTCCCCTCGAGGAGCGCTGAAATGGCAACACGTTCAAGTATCTCATACTCACGAGATACTTGTCCTTTAAACAGAAGCCGTGTGCACCAGACAAGCTCGGAAGCACTCGATGAGAGAACCCCACACCCCACCCCAACACTATCGCTCGAAAGCTCGACAAGCACGAAAGGCTTGTGTGTGGTTTTTGTGGTAGCCATGGAGCCAGTATACCGCATCAGCCCGCCATAGGATGCCTTTCGGTGCTATGTCGGTGGATACTGCACGCTAGGGCGTCTCCTCTTTAAGGATAGCCTTAACGCGCCGCACACCCGCGGCCACCGCCTCCTCCTTCACAATCATAAAGGTGCCGCGAATGAGACCGGTATGCTCCACGTGGGGGCCCCCGCAGAGCTCTCGACTGTAGGTGGTGCCGTCCTCGCACTTCACTTCATACACATTCACGATGTCAGGGTACTTCTCCCAGAAACTCCCCTCGACCCCCTCCTGTCTTGCGCACTCTTTATCCATGGGTGTCACAACCACCTCGCACTGTTTGCGAATCGCTTCATTGACATACTGTTCCACCATATCGAGCGTCTCGCGGGGCACCTTTTCAGGGTGGGTGAAGTCGAACCGTGCCCGCTCGGCAGTGATGTTGCTCCCCGCTTGGTGGACATGCGCTCCAAGGTGCTTGCGAAGCCCCGCGAGCATGAGGTGGGTGCACGTGTGGAGCATGGTGGTGACCTCACCATGGTCGGCAAGCCCACCCTTAAACTTTTGTTCCGCACCCGCTCGCGAGAGTTCTTGGTGCTTCTTCATTTGCTCATGGAAACCCTCTTCGTCGACGTTTGTTCCTCGCTCGTGTGCTATCTCAAGGGTGAGTTCCAGCGGAAATCCATACGTACTGAAAAGCGCGAAGGCCTGCGCACCCGTCACTTCTGTGGTGGTGAGTTTTTCGAACTCCCGTAACCCTCTCGCGAGCGTTGAGCGGAATTTCCGCTCTTCCTCGTCAATCGTTGTAGCAATATCGGCTTTGAGTTGTACAAGTGGGTACACCCCCTCGTACATGGTAGCCACCGGCTCGACGACGCGAGAGAGCGCGCTCTCGGAAATACCCAGGCGGTTGGCATAGCGTACTGCGCGTCGTATGAGTCGGCGCACAAAGTACCCTTGATCGGTATTTGAGGGGCGTACACCGTCGGCGATGAGGAATATAGCCGCTTTCATGTGGTCTGCGATGATGCGGAATGCGCGGGTGTGCTCGTCAGAATCTCCATAGTTTGTGCCAGATTTCTCTTCTAGGAACGAAATAATGGGCACGTGGTTAACCTTCACCACGTCGGGTGTGTGGTGGTATGCCATGAGGATGCGCTCTAAGCCACCACCGAAGTCAACGTTTTGTTGTGGTAGTGCACTGAATGTACCATCTCCGTTCTTTACATACTCCATAAAGACGCTGTTGCCGATTTCAAGGAACCTACCGCAATCGCAGTTGGGGTGGCAGTGCACTCCCCACACCGGGTCGTGTGGGGTGCCGAAGTCGTAGAATACCTCGCTGTCAGGGCCACCCGGCTCGCCAGCAGGCATGTTCGAGGGCACACCCGACCTGCTCCACCAATTCTTTCTCGCGTCGTAGAAAAATATACGACCCTCCTGCATACCTACTTTGTAGCCGTTTTCTTCGCTCCCCACGTGCACCGCACGCGCAGTAATGCCTTTCTTTGCGAAGAGTTCTTGCCAGATAGTACTCGACTCCTCATCCCGTGGTATGCCGAGCGACGCATCGCCCGCAAACGCGGTCACGTAGAGTCGAGAGGGGTCGAGCCCCACGACCTCGGTGAGGAACTCAAAAAACCACGGGAGCTGTTCCCGTTTGAAGTAGTCGCCCAGCGACCAATTGCCCAGCATCTCAAAAAAGGTCGTGTGTCGATTGTCACCCACCTCCTCGATGTCCATCGAGCGAAAGCACTTTTGGCTGTTGACGATGCGCGTTCCTTTCGGGTGCGGGGCACCAAGGAGGTAGGGCACCAAAGGTTGCATGCCGGAGCCCGTGAAGAGGGTCGTCGGATCATTTTCAGGCACGAGTGGGGAAGACGGCACCAAAGCGTGCCCTCGCTCGATGTAGAACTGCAGGTACTTCTCTCTAAGCTCGGAAAGTGTCATGCACGACAGCGTAGCGCGAATTCGTGTGTTTTTCCAGTGTGGGGTTGCGTGTGTGCCTCACACCTCGATTGTGCCGGATGCCGATGTCACCGCACGGGAGTAGTCAAGGTGCTCTAAAATCGCACGATTCACCTCACGAGTTGAGAGTGCACGTACAAGTTCCGGGTACGTATCGAGGTAGGAGACAGGCCTTTGCATGATATGATTCATGAAGAGCGATGTGGCGAGCCCGCTTGCGCTCGTGGTGCCCACGAGGAATTTTCCGGTTAGCTCATCCTTCTTTCGAGCAAGCTCCGAAGCGGTGACCCCATTTTCTATAAACGCTCGCACGACGCTTCGCAATTCGCGTCTCCCCCTCACAAACACATCGGAGGGAAAGAGTGCGCTTGCCTCCAAGTAGCCGGGGTACCCATCCTGAAAGCCGGCGAGCGACGCATACGAGCCGTATGTGAGGCTCTTTTTGGTGCGGAGCGTATGAAAAAGGCGCGAAGAGACCGAGCCACCCAGAATCGCGACTCCCACTGAGAGCGGGAGGTAGTCGCGATCGACGCGGGTGAGTGCAAGCGGAATGCCTAGGTAGGTGTGCACGTTCATTTTATCGCTTTGGGGTAGGACAAGGTCCCTCTCACCCTGTGGCGCGAGCGCATCGGGTTTGAGTGAGGGTGGAGCGACACGTGTGTGTGGCAGGCGGTTGAGCTCGCGTGTGAGCACGGGGAGCATGCGCGCAAGGTGCACATCACCGGTGATTGAGAGCACCCCACCTGCTCCAGTGAGTGTCGTTGTGTGGAACTCGCGCACGTGATCGAGCGATACCCTTGCCAGTAGCGTACTACGTTCTGAGACGTTGCGACTATAGTGCGGATGGCCGGGTGCGTAGAGTGCGCGAAGGAGTGCGGTATGTGCGAGTGAGGAAGTCTCCTCTTTTTCATGTTCAAGCGAGGCGGCGAGCCGCGTGGAGGCTTCATTGAAATCTTTTGTAGCCCAACGGGGTGTGGTGAGTGTGTCGAGCACGAGCTTGAGTGTTTCTTCAAAGGCGCATGTGCGCGCTACCACGTGTACCTCTAGGTGCTCGGAGCTCAAGGAAACATCCACACGAGCGCCGAGGCGTTCGAATGTCTCCAACACACCCCGTTTGCGTAGTGCTTTGGTGCCCGCGGGGAGTATGTCGCTTTGGAGCAGCGGAATAATTTCGTTGTCGTACGATGCATGGGTACCCCCGAAAAGCCCGATACGAATGTGCACGACCCCCTCAAGAGGAGTCTTAAGTGCGTACACATCTACCCCGCTCTCCGTGCGAAATGTGTGGACATTTTTTTCAAAGCTGAATGGAACCTGGGTACTCATATGCCTTTGTAGTGCCCTACGGTGAGGTGTGAGGGTGTGAGGTAGGTTGTTCCCACTCTCTGCACGTCGGCTAGGGTCACCTTGCGCACGAGCGTAGGTAGGTCGAAAAAGAGTCGCCAGTCGCCAACCGCAATTGCCTCATTGAGCGTCGCGAGGAGTGCGAAGTGACCATCGCGGGCGGTCGCATGTGCCGTTTCCAGAAGCGCAAGCGAGCGGGTAAGTTCGTCATGAGTAATCCCGTGCGCGTGGATGCGCTCCACTTCCCGAATAACAACCTGCTCTACCTTTGCATGTGGTATCTTTGGGGTAAGTGCGCTGTAGATGAGCGCGAGCGATGGGTCATGGAATGGAAATGTGTGCGATGAGACTGACTGCGCGAGCCCCTTCTCCACAAGTGCGCGGTGGAGTCGCGAGGTCTCCCCGTTTGCGAGCACGTCCATAAGGACGAGGAGCGCGGGTGTGTCGGGTGAGAGGGCGTGGGGACTTTTCCATGCCACGCCAACGTAGTTTTTCGTACCGCTCCTCTGCACTTCCACAAACCTCTTTCCGTTCTGCTCTGGCTCAACCGTGTAGGGTTTCGGTATCGGGTGCGGTGAGCACGTATGCGCGCCGAAATACTTTTTTACGATGGTGAGTACCTCGCATGTTGGCAACCCTCCCACGACGGTGACGTACGCATTGTTGGGCCAGTAGTAGGTGTCGTAGAAGAGGCGTAGGCGCTCCAAGGGTACCCGCTCGATGTCAGAGAGCCACCCAATGGTGCTGTGGTGGTAGGGGTGGGCTTGAAATGCGGTCGCCCACATGGCTTTGTCGAGCGCCTCGAGCGCATCGTTTTCCCCCATCGCATACTCGCTTCGTACCGCCGGCATCTCCTCCCTACGGTCGCGCTCGGTGATGAGCGCGTGGCGCATCCTGTCCGCCTCCAACATTACTGCAAATTCAAAATGTTCCTCCGGCAGCACCTCGTAGTAGTTGGTTCTGTCGAGCCACGTGGTTGCGTTCATTCGTGCCCCCTTCTCTTCTAGGCGGTCAATCACCGATACGCCTCTCACCTTCGGGTACTTTTTTGAACCCTTAAACATGAGGTGTTCAAGGAGGTGCGTGGCACCGGTGTAGCCGGTCGCCTCGTGCCTGCTCCCCACTAGGTAGGTGACCATGAGGCCCATGACGGGAGGACCCTCAAGGTGTGCCACGAGTACACGCAACCCATTCCACACAAGCTCGTACTCATCTACGCCGTGGTAGGAGCAAATCACCCGAAACCCCGGAACGGTGCTCGTCGGACCCTTTCGTGCCATGCTACTCCGTTGCGGGGTTCTCAATTGTGGCCTCGCTTTTTAGCTTTGCAATAAACTCTTGAAGGATTGCACCGGACTTTTCCTGTACCGCCTGCTGTTGTAGGTACGGCTTCACCTCTTCAAACGACGGCGCGTCAGGTGTGTCGGAAAACTGTGAGTCGTAAAGTGCCTTGAGTTCCTCTTCGGAAACCTCCGCTTTCCCCACATCGGTTGATGCTTCTAGGTACTTGCGAATCCCGAGCTCATTCTTCACGTTTTCGCGAAGCTCTTCCTTGGTGAGCCCTACAAGTACGAGTTGTGTTTCAAGTTGCTCCTCACCTCCCAAAAGCTCGGTGACGCGCGCAAGCTCAGCGTCCACATCTGCGTCGGTCGCTTCATACCCCGCCCCCCTCGCGCTCTGTGTGAGCAACTCAAGGTTGATGAGCTCGTCGAGCACTTGCCCGCGCAGCTCATCGGAGAGTGGGCTGGTCGTCCCCATTTGCGCTTCAAGTGTTTGTTCAACCTGCCCTACACGCTTATTCAGTTCTGCTTCAGTAATAACAACGCCGTTTACTCGCGCAACAACCGCAGAGGTGTCGCGCGTACCCTCCCCCGGCACAATGCCAGCAGTCCAAAGCCCCCACGCTCCGCCCGCGAGTACCACAAGTGCGATTACTGCCGCCACTGCCGTGTTGCGCGGAGACTCTTTTATAATGCTGGGTAGACGCATAATGTGCGCACCAAGACCCATGGTTTTATCCGCGGGATCGTCAACCAAGTATGAGGTGGTTATAGCCTGCACTTCCGAAGTGTTCCTACTGTCAGACGGCGTTTCGTCACTTGAGGTTGCTTCAGGTATCACCTCAATAGGCGTCACCACAGTGTTCTCTTCCATTACCGCATCAGCATCACTTGCGTCGCGGCGTGTTGTATCATCGCTCATGGAAAAATTTGTTAATTATACCAATGAGGCAAGCGTACCATATGGGTCAGCTTTGTGCCAGTGGGGATGCCGTCAGCCGATACTACCCTTTAATAAACACGTCAAAACTATCGAGCGATTCACCCTCGGGGACGGGTATGAGATTGAACCCAACCCGCGCACCATCGAGCAGTGCGCGAATCTTGATGTCTTCAGGGGCCTCAAAAGTCACTTTGAAGCGTGCAGGTGTAATCACCTGCGCACATGTTTCACTCCCGTCCATTAGTACGGTTAAAAGGCGTACCTCGATTTCGCCCCCTTCCGCAACAAATGTTTCCGCTTCCAACCTGTGGCACGGTGTCGGTACACCAAACTCGCCGGCGATGGTGTGGACACCCTCACTAAACTGGTGCTGTGCGGTCACCACCACGTCGCTTTCCCGAGGAGAAGCAGTTTCAGTTTGTTCGGGGGCCTCAACCTTTTCCGGTAGGAGGAAGTAGGTGTACCCAAACAAGCCCAGTGCGACCAGCACAAGCAGGGTGACTGCGGTGAGCGCGGTAGTGTTTATGCGGTAGTTCATGTTGACAGGAGTTACCTTGCTAACCCCCCCAGTATACCACAATTAGCTCTTGTCGTCCTGTGTGCGTTTATCTTCTTCCTTTTTGGGCACTGCAAAGCGCGCCTCAAACATGTTCTCAATGTTCCAAAGGGCGATAAAAATGAAAAGTGTGAGTGCCATGGAAAACATCGCGAGCAAGTAGTAATGGAAACCGACCGCCATACCAACGCCACAACAGACCCATAGTGCCGCGGCGGTGGTGAGGCCTCGAAGTTCCTGTTGAAAAATGATGAGCCCCGCCCCAAGGAATCCTATGCCGGTCACAATACCCGAGGCCATGCGCACCGGGTCAATGTGCGCAATGCCATACGTATCACGCAAGCCATTCACCAGTACCACAAAAAGACAGCTCCCCATGGAGACAAGAGCGAATGTGCGCATTCCCGCTTGCTTGCCTGCAAGGGTGCGCTCAAGCCCAAGTGCCGCACCTAGTACAAGCGCAATCACGAGCTGTGCGAAGGGTTCAATATCAAGCAACATACTTCAAATACTATCGCGCAAGGGGGGTTGCACACAACTGGTCTACTTCATGGTACACGCGAGCGCGGGCGCTGTCCCTCACCCCGATATTTGAGAGGAGGTGTGGTTTTTCACGCAACTCTCCACAGAGCACTACTCCCTGCACAAGGAGTGCGCGCTTGTGTGCTGTAGAGAGTGTGGTGAGACATGTGAGTGGGTGTGCTTGTGTGCGGATAATCATCGTTTCAAGGTTCTCGTCGCGCGGGTAGTTCCATGAGAGGAGTGTGAGTCCCGCGCAGTTCGCGTATGCAATAGCTTGTTCCGTAAATTTGGTGTTGGTGATAATCCAGTAGCTCGAGAACCTCTTTTCTCCCCCGTTTTCAGTGTGGGCGGCCAGATCATCAAACCTTGCCTTCACGTAGAGTGCCACTTTGAGGTCACTCTTTAGACCTGTGCTGTTATGAAACTTAATTTCCGCTCCCAAACACTCTCCATCGCGCTCGGCAATGAGGTCAACTTCATGTAGAACGCATGCACCACGCACTGTTTGGCGTGTGAGCGTGGTGTACCCGAGCCCCTCAAACACGCGTGCGACGTAGTCTTCAAACGGGTAGCCGGAGGGCCCCAACTCACCGAGGGCTCGTTTGAGGTGGTAGTGTGGCGCAATGCCTCGTGCCCTTTGTTTAAGGAGTCGAAACGCGTTGCGGTAAATGCGCTCGGTGGTGACCCCATCGGTAAGTGTGTTGGTGACGTCCTCAACAATGGTACGCGCAACTTGCTCTGATGCACCGCTCCTAATGAGTGAGCGTTCAAGTTTCCACTCTTGAAACGGCTCCATCGAGCCGTCCGCTTTTCTCACCAAGAGCGCCTCACTACCGCGCATACGCCCGCAAGACTGCGGCCTGTTGCGGCTCCTCTACACGAATCCTATCCATCGTGAAGTAGACAAGCGCAATCGCTACCACAAGGAGCACCGCGACCATACGCCCTGTATGCTTTGTACTTCCCATTAAAGCCATCCTACGTGTTTCTTTATCTTTATGCAAGGCGAGAATCCTCACTTAGCTCGCCCAATTGAATCATCCGTGCATACATTCGTAACGCAATTGCTTTCCATGTGTCGTAGGGTCTGGGGTCTTTAAGTCCTTTGCGCGTCTTAGTCCCGCTGTGTCATAGTGGTGCGAAGAAGGTGATCTGCATTTTTTACTGAGCAGATACCAGTATCTCCGATGCAATCACATCACTGTTACCCATTAGATCTGTGTCGGAAAAAACTATGACAAACTGGCCCACCTCTAACTCAGAAACATCCGTGGTAATTATGTGACGCGGACTCGGAGCACGGCTACTGACGTCCTCAAGATGAGAGCTGTCAATCTCGGGTGCAGTTTCTCTAAATACCTCAACTTCCCTTTGGTAGGCTAGTTCATCTTTCAAGACACCCTCCTTGCGTATAAGGGTTTGTGGAGTAATAGCAATCAACAACTCGCGTACTGTTCCTTCTGCTAAAAACTGAGGTGACTCCACAGAAACAACTATACTTGTATCATTTTTTTTTTGAATAGTCCCAGCGACCTCAAAAAGTCCTTCGGTTTGCGAAGAGGATGTCGAGTCGGGCGTATTCCTTTCTAAGTCATCACGCTCACTAGTAAGCACATATCCGCTCTCATTAAAACCTATTGTTTTACTCTTATCACTAGAGCCAAAAAAATATAATAGTAGAAAACAACTCGTAAACAGTAATGCAATACCCACTACCAATAGACGCCTACTTTGCTGAGTTAAATTCATAGACTAAGCTACTATATGTAAACACGATGGTTGTTAATTGACTTAGTACGATGGCAGCAATGTACCATCCATGCGATTCTATCACAAGTATCACAAACGACGCGCGATGTGGAAAAAGCCCTCGTATTCACATGCGAGGGCAGTTCTTCAGAAGGCACTCTTTAGAAAAACCGAGCCTGAAAAATACTCGGTTCACGCTCATAGTGGTCAACGCTGAGCAAGAACCCTTCCACATCATAGAAACCGAGAGTCACATGATTTCCGCTTGGGCAGACAGAGCTGGTGCGACCGAACCAGTCCTGGAATAAACGGTGAGCGCGGAACAAAAAAAACTTATCATCACCCAAGCAACCTCCGAAGCACTCGGAACGACCATTTGCGTTTGGACCAACATCTTTTGCTGTTCCCAAACCATTCCCACCAAGTTCTTATCCAAATTTTTAGAGAGCGTAATCCATTTTGGCTGTACTATTTCGTCACTTTCGAGTACTCTTTCGATATACTCTTTGTACGAACAAACTTACGTAGTTTCAAATAGTACAGTCATAGGATATTCCCAAAACTCAGAATAAAACATGATATAGAGGTCAAGGAGCGACAACCTTTTGGACGGGCCTGCCACCAGAACCATGTTCTGGTCAAAAACCCAACGCAGGGCCTCAGTTTCTGGAAATGTCCCACGCAGTACCCCCAGAGGAGAGGGCGTGTAGCTTCGTGTAACTCCAGTGTTTGGTGTTTTGCGGAGCAATGAAATCATTGTCCAAAATTTACCGAGCTCGTACGATGTCGCGTTCCATGATTGCTTTCCTTAAAGAATTTAAATTCAGATTCTACTACCAACTAGTCCTATGTCGAGCGTTCGTTCCTCACATTGACACTTTTGAACCATACATTTCTGGTACAGAGTCCCAACACACAACGCACCCCACAGGGGTGCGTTGATGTTACCACGACTAACGATATTAATCGTTAGTCAGCGTTTGTTGCGCTTTTGATTAGCGCTTCGCTGGTACGCGGACCTACGGCCCCGAACCCGGTGGTACTTGGGGTACCCCCGCAGACAATGCCATACGCACACTGGAACCTTCGTATACTGTTCTCCGTTTGTGCGCCGAAGTAGTCAGATTCAGCCCCAAGCGATCCCGTACCCACAGTTGAAATCGGGTAGCCAATCCTATTTAGAATCTTTTGTAGCAGTCGCACCTCTGGTCCTACGGAACCCACCCCCATGCCTTTGTTGAGTATCTCGAGATTGGCAATCGACCATGCGGTCGCGGCAATCAATGAGTTACCGAGATACCTTGAGTCTGCACCTTTCGAAACTGATGAGAACTGTGATGAGTCTATTTGGTAAACATCCAAGGGAATGGGGTTTGGACACCTGCGGCCCCAGTTGCTGGTGTACACAATGTACTTGCCATCAAATGTCACTGACGCCATTGGCATAGAGCGATAGTCCTGTGGTGCATTGCAGGGATCACCTCGTTGGGTGTACGCAGAAGCATGACTTTGGTGATGCACCATTCGGTTAAGATTTGGTGTATCTAATGTACTATCCATAAACACCTGTATGACTTCATCGTCAAACGGTTGCCATGGCAACACTGCACCTGTTTGTTCATTGGGGACATATCGATCACCCAGTGCCACCGTAGACACTACACAAAAATTCTTCTGAGCGTGCGCCGTACATCCAACATGTGTAGACTTCCCCCACCCCACATCCATTAGGACTGTTGATGCTTTAGTTTCGAGTGTTTTTGCCATGTCAACTTGCGGCCACTCATCGTTCTCGGTTCCCGCTTTCCACACAACTCCATTCGGAATGCGCGCCTTAACAACGCTCCGAATTCCCAAAAATGGTGCAGCAGGATTGTTGGCGTTGTCATAGACAAACACATCATTTCCATCATCGTCGACACCAACTGAACCGTGCGGTGTAGAAGCTGTCGTTACTTTTCCAAGATAATTCATATCAAAGTCATATGCCTCAACGCCTCGAAACCGTGCCGTACCTTGAACGAAATCAACGAGTATATACTTTCCACTGTGAGTTATACGAATGGAATTTGGTGTGCGTATGTAGTACTTTCCTGTTGAGGGTTCTAACGCATCTCCAAAGTAGAGTGGTTTATACTTTTTGTCACTCAACACATCATAGGCAAAGCCCTCATAGTGCAAGTCTGGTAGCTTCCCCACCATAGCAACCATTCTTCCATCCGTTGAGAACTCCTCCCAGTTCTGGTCCTTAGGAAGGGATATGTACTCAGGGAAACATCGCACAAGCGATGGTTTGCCGGTCATGGTGGTTCCATTCCTCGCCAAGGTGTACTTCATCAACGCACCTGCCGTAGAATAAGCGCCCCTAGATTGACACACGCTTGCAAACTCTTCATGTGGAGTATTTTTATTGATATCGGATACATAGTACAACTCCATCGGTTCATTGGGAGACCAACGCAATGCTGCGCCCCACGACTGGTTGTATATCACTTCGTGGAGAAACTGTTTTGTTTTTGCATCATATATTTTTCTTCCATCAACAAGCAATAGTGTCTTATCAGCATTGTATGCCTGCAGTTCCGAGTACTCGTTATATCCTGGCATCATACGCTCCACGCGCGTACCAAAGATTGGATCAGTGAAGAATCCGTATGCAGGTAATGGAGTATCTGGAACGGGAATCACCAACGAGGGGTCTTTGATTCCTTTATAGTCGGTTGGCAGGGGTGTAATAGATGAGTCGACGATTACGGCAACGGAGCCAACGGTGTTCGTTTCCCCATCACTCACTGTAACCCTCGCGGTGTACGTTCTTGCTTCAAAGTATGTATTCGAAGGCGATTGTGCCGACGATTTGTTACCATCGCCAAAATCCCATGTGTAGGTGTACTTTCCGGTTCCTCCCCCTGCAACCGCGTGAAAAGTGGTAGTGAGAGGATTGTACCCTCTCGAGGGGCTCGCACTCACTGACACAGTGAGTGGTGGCAACTCTTCTTCCTCCTCCTTTTCCTGCACTATCACAGTGGTGGAGGCAGAGGCCCAGAACCTCTCACCGTTTGTGTCTGTTTTCCAACAAAACAAACCGTACGTGGTGGTGACCGTCGGCATCACCTTCACGGAACCAAACGGTGCACCGTATACTCGAAAACCCTTGCTGACGCACCCATCCATATCAGTTTCCCAAATAAGAGATGCCGAGCTTCCTGGTGTGATTGTCTCAGGCGAAGCGTGGAGATATAAATCCGTATAGGTTGCCTCAATTGTTTTTGGAGACACAACACCCTCACGAAGCTTGTCACGAAACGTAACTCCGCTGGGCTGCGTCGCGCTTTCCTGTGACACTGATTGTGCAGACACATACCCACTATAACTATAGGCGCAAACGAACAACGCGCAAAGTGCACACGTGGCAAGTGTTAACGAGTGGCTAATAAAAGAAAAGTTTTTTTGTAATGTACCCTTCATGAGGTAATAAGTTACTAAGCTGGTCAAATAAGTACTGATTAGTTTGCCTATTAATCCTATTGAGGCACCGTCAGCACCCCTTACAACACGTCTCATAAAAAGCGTTGCTGTGTGGGCAGTGGGTTAAGATTGGGTGAAAAAAAGTTAGCTCTACTAAACGTCATACAGCTCAATGTTCACTGAGCCCTACTATATGTTACGCTACGAAAGCGCGTCTACACACATCTTAGCAACTACTACAGCCATAAATAAAGCGTGCAATATCACTCGTTGTGGATACGCTCTTACCTAGTCTTTGGTATCTCACGTATGGCGAACACTTTCACCACTTACACTGAATTGTTCTCGCTCAATTTTTTCTCCAGAGACAAAACCGACCTATGCAAAATTTCGTTGTGTGGGAAAACAGGTGGTATGAGGTACTGTTGGAGTTGTCAAGAGAAGAGCATCCAGTCGCCGAGCAATTACTTTAAACCGAGTTCCTCTGACCAGTCGCGGCTTTTCGCGAGGTAACACATTACGTTTCCCTACACTAACAGTTTTGCAACAAGATTCTACAGAGGCACCACACCCCCGTCTACCACCACACGCACCGATCGTGTGAGGTCAACACCTT
>CAYLHB010000019.1:0-14564 GCA_964383505.1 uncultured Candidatus Saccharibacteria bacterium | reverse complement strand
AGCAGTGTTATATTTTTGTATACGTCAGCAACAAGATTTTCAATTCCTAATGTCCAATGGATGCGAAAACATTTTGGAATTGGACATTAGTAATTGGAAATTTGTTACTCTCCTTCCACTTTCACCTCAAACTCACGTTCATACACGAGTACATCTTCAAAAAATGCGCTCGCGACGACCCATGCGATGCCACACATCGTGACAAACGCGAGTGCGAATGCGTAGCGACGCACGCTCGGCACCCCCACGGAACCGAGACGGGGGACATCGCTGTGTTCCTGGACTACAGGTACCCGTGATGTTTTCGGTGCCCGCAAATCAACAATTTCCTGTTGGATGGGCCGCAAAAGCGTGGTGAGGGTAAGTGCGGAGGGCGCGTGCTCCTCCAAGACCGCGTCCGGCGCGAGAGGGGGTTCAGAGGGACGAAGCGCTTCCGCGAGCCGGAGAGCCCTGCGTACGTACGCGCGCACCGCCCACACGAAGAACGTGATGAAGAATGCGAGGAAACCGAGCACCTGCGCCACTTTGGTAAACGGCACCACATAAAAGTACGCGGTACTGCTCACATTCTGTCGCCCCCCCTCTGAGCCGTAGGTAAGGGTGGCAACCGCGCGGTACCGCCCAATGTCGTATGCTCCCTCGTCGCTCTTCCAGGTGAAGCGAAACTTCCTGATAGTTCCTGGGAGGACGTTACCAAAGCTCGTTGACTGGTTGATGGGCACATACCCACGCTTTTTCCCAAACATGTTGTATATCGTAATGCTCCCCTGCGGGAGAATGTGCACGGTGCCCGTATTCTCGAACCTCAGTGTGAAACCCGCTTCCGGATGCTCAAAAAATGTACGGTCCGCAAAAAAATCTCGCACCTTGCCGGACTCTACCACCGTGCCGGACACACGAAGGAAGAGGAGTGAGGCAATGGCACTATTGACGGTCACCGTATTCCCCACCGGTTCCGCATTGGGATTTTCGGTGGTCACGAGGAGTGCCGCGTAGTGCCCTCCCGGAGGTGCATCGTCGGGAAGCGTGAGTGAGATAGGGATTTCTGCGGTCTTTTCGGGCGCTATAACAATAGCCTCTTCTGGTGTGGACAGCCACGCGAGTATCGTCCCTGTCGCACGCTCTACGTTGTCTAATTGGGGGAGGAAACGTCCCTGCCCCTCTTCTCCGGAGGGAGCAAACAGGACCGGGCGCACAAAGATGGTCAATTCGTTTTGATTTGGGTTCACTACCTTGATTTGGCCATTCCACTCCCCGCCGGGATCCATACTTATCTGGGTAAGCGGCGGCGTAATGGAAAGGCCGAGCGACTGTGCAGAAAGTGAGTGGGGCACGACGAACAGGAGCACGAGTATGCTTGCGAGAACCCACATCCGGTTGAGTGAACTGTGCACTGAAAATTTCTAATTTCTAATTTCTAATTTCCAAATAACGGTACGCGCGTTTAGAAATTAGAAATTGGACATTGGAAATTCGTCTCACCTTCGTCGTGGCGCCAACTGTACCACATGCGACTGCTGTGCCCCCTGTGCTTGTCGTGCTCCCAAACGGACCGTTCCCCCCTCAATCGTAGGCGAGGCGCTCGCGCGTATACGCTCGGTTGGCGGCTCATAGGTAATCTGTCGCACGGAGCGACGGGGCGGTTCATATGAATCTACAAATGAGGCAGTAGCAGGAGCGGAATCAAGCGAGGTAAACGGCTGGGTGGGTGCGTAGGCGGGCATGGGGCGGCGAGAGACAGAGCGCGTATGCATTGCATACGTACCTAAAAAGGCGAGTACCACGATACCCACAAGCGCCATCAGCACCTCCTTCCATGGGAACACCCAGAAGTACACAGTGTCGTTCACTGTCGCGAGCTGATTTTCCCCATACTCGATGTCGAGGAACGCTTTGTACTTGCCAAACCGACCCGCCGTATCCCATGCTGCGGCGAGTTGCTCTTTTGCATTCGCTTCAATAGTCTTCTTGTCGGGATTGATGGGCACCGTGCCCACTTCTTCGCCCTTACGGTTGAAAATGCGTATCTCGCCACGTGGCGCGAGCGAACGATTCCCCACATTCTCAAGCTTATAGTTGAAGTTTGCCAACCCGCTTGTTACTAAAGGTTCCTCTGCCACAAAGCCGCCAAGTTCCAATCGTTCCCGAGCGTCATCCTGTACCTCAAGCGTGAGGAGTAAGCTCGTCGCACCAGTATGCTCTTTGGCCTCCGCTCGCGTGGCGCCGGTAAGGAAACGAACGCGTGCGGTATAGACGCCCGGCACGGCCCGCATATTGACGTGGATAAGGTAGGGTACCGTACGAGACTCGCCGGGAGAGAGCTCTATCACACCTCGGGTGATTTCTATCCACCGCGCGAGCGATGCCTCAAGCGAGTCGGGAGGCGGTGCTTCGCCTTGCGCGTGAATGTCGAGCACGTCGGCGTAGAGGTTGAGTGTGTGATCACTCTGGTTGGTGAGTGTCAGTTGTTCCTTGATGATGTCGCGCGCTTTCGCCTTCTGGTTGATAACCGCGGGTATCACGACAAACAGCCCATCACCTATACGCGGTGTACTCGAGGCTTCGAGTCCGTCTCCCGTAGTGGTGGCGTGCACATCAGCATCCCCACCCGGTTCCTCCGCATAGAGCGGTTGGCTGACAGCAAAAAGCACCGCAACAAGCGGAAAGGACGCCAGCAGAAGAAAATGGCGCATGGATACATTGTACCGCCAAAGTACCTTGCCTATGCAAGGTTTATGCACATACTTTGTGGTGTGCACTACCTGCTCTCACTCGCCTCCAACAGCCGCACCAGGAGACGCACCGGGGAGCCGGCCGCTCCCGGTGCGAGGCAATCGCTCTTATCCGCCGTCATACGGGGCGCCATATCAATGTGCGCCCACACACACCCTTCCGGATACCCTTCAATAAACTGCGCGAGAAACATCCCACCACCAATGACACCCGCGTACCTGCTGTTTTCGGTGGGTATGTTGGGCACGTCCCCAAAACGTCCCTTTACGAGCTCCTTGTACTCGTCCCACAACGGAAACCGCCACAGGTACTCGCCGCTCTCCTCGCCAAGTCGTTCAAGCTCGTCTGCAAACCCATCATCAAACGTCATGAGAGCCGACGCTTTCGTGCCGAGTGCCACAAGTGAGGCGCCCGTCAGTGTCGCCACATCCACCACTTTTTGTGGTTTGTAGCGTGCGGCATAGGTGAGTGCATCGGCAAGAATAACGCGCCCCTCTGCGTCCGTGTCCAGCACCTCTATCGTTTTGCCCGACAAGCTCTTAAGTATATCCCCTGGTCTGTAGCTCTCGCCAGACGGCATGTTCTCCACCGCCGGCACTAGCCCCACGACGTTTACCTTGAGTTTGAGACGTGCCGCGGCAAGTACACTGTGGAGAACCGCCGCACCACCCGACATGTCGAGATTCATATCAAGGATGTGCGCACTCGGCTTCAAATTGATGCCCCCCGTATCAAACGTCACTCCCTTACCCACAAGCACGATGGGCGCGCGCTTCCCTCCCTTGAGGTACTCCACACTAATAAACTTGGGTTCCTGTACACTCCCTTTTCCGACACCAAGAATCGCGCCCATGCCGAGTTTTTCCATCTCCTTTTTCCCCAACACGGTAACCTTCACACCGGCTTTTTCGCCCGCACGCTTCGCGTACGCGGCCAAGGTCGCGGGGGTCATATCTCCTCCGGGCATATTCGCAAGCTCGCGCGTTGCATTAACCTCTTCGCCGATGATGCCGCCCATCGCAAGCGCACGCTTGTCCTCCAATGAAAATTCCCCCATGAACGCACACTCACTGACCGCACTCCAACCCTCTGCGGGCGGCTTTTTAAACGAGATAAACTCGTAGTTTGCCATGACGGCATTTTCCGCAAAGGTGCGCAGAAGCTCCACTCTCGGTGCATCTACCCCAAGAACCTCGATATCACTCCATGTAAGGGTGATCGTCGCACACCGGTAACCTCGCGCCGCGGAAACAATTCTCCGCACGAGTGTACGGTACGTACGAAGTGTCGGTTTCCATTCTTTCCCAATGCCGAGTATGAGTGTCGTCTCCCCTCCCTCGCGCACAAACTCGACACGCTCATGCTCTCTTGTAAATGAAATACGTGTGGCACCTTTCGGAGGTACTGGCGAAGTGGTGAGCTTCATACAATAAACATAGTAGGTTACTGGTACTGCATGAGTGTGCGGCATGTCACCGTACACGTCAATATGCGAAATCAGAAGACCGGCACGATGACATAGACCAGCTTACTCTCGTAGTTGCCCGCGACTTGGTTCGGGGTCACTTTGATGCGGTACACTACATCCGTGGACTCGCTAAGTGGTACCGGTACGGAGCTGTAGGCGACCTCGGAGAGTGTGCTTGTGGGTGCCGCGTACGCATTGTCGGAGAGGAAACGCGTGGAGCCGCCCGCAAGGGTATCATCTCCCGCATGGTAGCCCCAGCACCCGCTCGCGCCCGCATCACATCCCACCGACCAGACGAGGGGATTTTCGTTGGTACCTGTCACTTTTTCTATTTCTCGCGCTCCTGCGGTGAGTCCCTGCCGCTCAAAGAGGAACACCTGGTACCCGCGTGCGGCATTGGTGGAGACCGTGAGCCGATGAGCTGCTTCCATATCGGTGTTCCATGGGAGCGTCCCGAAGGCAATTGAGGTCGGAGTAGTCGTTACATCAGTCACCACCCCCTCGGTTGCAGTACCCGACGGGAGCCCCACGAGTGCAAATGAGAGCGACCCGCCGGCGGTCACGAGTGACGGCTGGCTTGTGGTGGCGATGGCGAGCGAACGCTCCACGTCGTAGAGGCGGAAGTAGTACGCGCGATTGACGCCCGCATCGTGGTTTTCAAAGGTAAACTCGAACTCTTTGTTGGTGACGGCATCAAAGGTAAAGTCGGACGTCGTCGCCGCAATGAGCATCGTTCCGCGCGAAAACGACAGGAGACCCACTGACTCCGCTGTGTGCGTACGGTTACCACTATCGCGCTCATCAATCGCGAGTCGCGTGGAGGATGCGTCAACAGAGTCGTAGCGCACCCATCCGCCATCACCACCGTTTCGTGTTTGCTTGCTCGCGATGATGCCCGGCGCACTCCCATAGTAGAGCGTCGGGAACACGTAGGAGAACCATGGGGTATCCGTCCAGCCGGTTACCGACACGCTCGTGGTCGCTACCTCAAAAAGTGTGTCGTTGTTGGTGAAGGTGCCCTTGGAGAGTGCGACCCACCCGATGACCTCGGGAGTGGTGGGTGAATTGTTCTCGCCATCCGGCACCTCGATCGCGCAGGTGAAATTGCTCGGGGTCACCGACCGCTGGTAGACCGTGAGGAAATCGGGACTCCCCGTGTTGTTGTTGGTTTGGAGCGCGGAGAGTACCACCGGTGCACTGGTAAATGTTTGCGCAAACGTGCAAGTGGATTCCGATGTGCCCGCAACCGCGTTTCCGTAGTACGCGCTTGTCGAGAGAAGCCCCGCATCAATGCGTGTCCCATCGGGGAGCATGTGCGCTCCCGCCTCCAACACAAGGTAGGCGACAGTCTCCACACCATGCGTGTCCGGCTCATCATCAGGCTCCTGTATACGCACCGTGAAGCTTGAGCTTGTCGTTGCGGTAATGATTGCCGCCGCGGGACGGTTACCTGATCCGCCGCCATCATCGCCCGAAATGCTCTCAACAATAATGACAGGGTTTTGGTAGGTTCTCCCGAGGGAGACCACCGTGCCGGCGCTGTTCGCGGTGGTCGTGCCAACTTCACCGATTTCACCGGGAACAAACGGGTACTCATTCACTGTGCCGCACCCATCACCCACACCCCCCGCACAACTATCGGCGGTGGAAATCGTGCGATTCGCAAGTATCGCCCCCTCGCTCCCCGCCCCGTCCGCGTAGCAGAACCGCGAACCCGATGTGCACTGGTCTTGCGAGGCAACATCGTACGCCACCGAAAAGTCAGGGAACTCCGAGTACTGGAGTTTGTACTTCACATTCGCTCCACTCTTGCCAGCGGTTTCAGAGAGCACCACGCGCAATTTGAAGGGGTCGAGCACATCGACCGCAGTGGGCGCGGTGTTCGTTGCGGCAAGCGGGGTTGTGGGTGTGGTATTCTCCGAATCACCGAAGAAGCGCCACGCACTCACCTCGACTACGTACCCTGCGGTCGTGAGTGTTGGGTAGTAGAGGTAGTCATCAAGCGGCGCACCGGAGCTATCCACCATTCGGAAGCAGTAGGTGGTGAGGTCCGGCGCACCCTGGTCCAAGAGTGACCAGTCGTACTCGACATCCTCGCCGATGAAGACTTTGTTGGGGTTGAGTGAGGTGGGACCGTCTTCCTCGTAGGTACCCGCGCGGTCCGACTGCGAGAGCTTGAGCTCACCCACCTCTGTTCCGTCGGCGGTGCTCCCGTTCCATGCACGCCACAGCGCGGTCGTCGAAGCGCTGTCTCCCACATCAAACCACGTGCTTATAGCCCCACAGGTTGTCTCACGCTCTCCGAACTGGAGCTTGAACGCGCGGGTGCGTGCAGACATGCTGTTGCCTGCCACCTTAAGCGAAACACGGATACGCACCTTGTCGCCCGGCTCGGGGGGTGTGTTCATGCCGGTAATGGAGGTTATCTCTCCAAGGTCGCCTCCCCCGGGGGGCCACGCGTCTTCGGGGTCGAGTGCGTCATTATCGACGTAGAAGCGGTAGTAATTCTGCGTCACGGTGCGTACCGCCGTTGGCCACTCCACCACCTCGGTGCGGTACGTGCGGGTGCTCGCGCTTATCTCGCTCACGTAGAGCTCGTACTCGGTGGTCGAAATGAGACGGTACGCAATGATGTTGCGGGGATACTGGGTACCCGTACCTGACGAGCGGTTATTGAGAAAAATAGAGGATGCGGTTAGGTCTGCGAGCGTGATGCCTATGCTTCGCGTCTCAATACTCGCCTCCACACTTCCGGTATGCGTCCCATTACTGCGCGTCACCTTCATGGGCGTACCATTGGTTTGTGTGTTCTCAATGACCCACACCACATGCGTTTTTCCGTTCGCGGGGCTCGCAGTTGCTTCAAGCTGGAAACTCACAGTGCTCACGCTTGAAATCCACGCCTCGCCACCAAGCTCATCAAGACCGTTTTGTGCACTCGAGTACTGGGTTACCAAGAAGGCACGTGCGGTACTGTTGAGAGGTTCCGGAATGGGTACCTGCTGTTCGGAACCCGCCGCACTATAGGTATGGGAAATACGCTGTACCTTCCAGTTGGCGCCTGTAAACTCAACGGCAGCAAAACTCACGCGCGTGGCATTGCCGGTCGCTCGGCGTGTGAACACCGCTTCATCCGTGCCTCCATTCCAATTTGCCTCTACCGTACTCTGGTGGTAGGAGGTTACGTCCGCATTCGGATTGTATATACCCGTCACAAAGACCACCATGTCGGCGTCGGTTGCGACATTTGCAACACTCGCATTTACCGTTGCCGATGCATCGGCAAACGTGGCGGTAGAAGCGCTGCGCACTACGATTTCATTGTCACCCCCAACGGAACCGCGATACTCGATGATCTCCCAGTTTACCCTCGTGTTGAGCGAAGCGTTTGTGGACCCCCGCTCAAAGGTAATGGAGTTTGCGATGTTGTCAGGATTGCTCACATACACGGTAACCGCATTTGCGACCTGGCTTGCTCCTCCAACACTGTGCCCCGCCCCCGTATGCTGGCTGTTGGTGATTCGGATAAATGCGGTGCCTGAACGCACAGGTTTGGTATAGTCTACCCCCGCAGTGATGGTGGTCGAGCTCGCATTGGTGACAATGGTGGAGATACCACGTTGGATGAAAAAATCATTCGTGTTCGCGACGGTCGCTTCAGGGTAGACCGTGTAGTCACCCGAGAGCGTTGCGCCCGCGTTTGTGAGACGGAAACAGTACGTGGTGCCCGCAGAGGCATTCTCCGTCGCCTCGATAGAAAACTCCAGCTCCACAAACTCTGTCTCAGTAAGCACGAGCGACCCCGTCTCGCCAGACTCATCACGCACACCACCATTGGGTGAGAGGAACACACTGTTTTCATCAGTCACTCCTCCGGTCGTAGTCGCGATGTTGGTGGTGTCGGCGCCATCGGTGAGATTAGTAGTCGGAGAGAGCGCCCACGCACCGTCATCGCTCGCAATGGACGACCAACTCGCAATTGCAGCACACGTCGAAACTTTGGTACCATACTCGAGTCGAAACACAGTTACGGGAGTACTCGTGCCGCCCTCATTACTCACGAGCATGCGTAAGCGATGGGCATCTCCTCTCCGCAAAACGGTGATGGGAGTATCCTCCACTCCCCCCGTCATAGACGATGCGAGCGTTTCGGAGCCGTCATCGAAGCGAAACTGGAAGTGGAGCTGGTCAAGCTCGGAGGCAACAATGGTGGTCGTACCGTCGAGCGCAACCGAGGTATTGGGGTTTATCGTACCGCTCGAAACCACAACATCTTCCGACGCATTGGCGAGCGATACCTCGACGGTCGCCCCATTCATTGCGGTGGGCTTCACGTCAAATACCACGTACACGCACATGGTCGCGGTCGTACTCGCGGTCACCGAGCCGGCAAAGGTGGAGCTCCCGTTGGGACCAGAAAACCCGTCAGTGTCAGTGAGACCGAACTGCAGGTCGCTCGGATCGTACGACTCGCTCCCGCAGTCGTATGGAACGGATGTGTCGAGATCATACCGCAGGAGGACATTGTCGAGCTCCTGTTGAGCATCTGCAGTACCTGTTTCCGTGATGGTGATGTTCGTCACCTGCCTGCTACTCGATGATTGGTCCGTAATGACGAATGCGCCCCCAAGGTAGGCTGCGGTTGAGCTCGCATTCACCGACACAGCCTGAGATGAGGTTGCTGACACGAGCACGTCCGCCTTGATGGTCGCCTCCGGGTAGAGCGCGTACGTCTTGAGCTCAGTCCCTTGGTCGGAGAGTCGGAAACAGTACGTGGTGCCGCTCTCGGTGCCGTTATTAGCTTGGAACGCATACTCGAGCTCCACGAATGTCGTCGAGGCGAGTGTGAGTGACCCAGACTCACTCGATGTGTCCAACATCCCACCGTTTGGTGAGAGAAACACATCATTCTCATCAGTCACTCCTCCCGTTGTGGTCGCAATGTTAGTGGTGCTTGAGCCATGCTCAAAATACGATGAGTTGTACATGCTGAACCCTTCGCCCGCACTCCCCACATCACGCCAGTCAGATGCGGCGGAACACGATGCAGTTTTCGTCGCATACTCGAAGCGTAATTGCACTGGTGGCGCTTCGTACGAACCTTCGTTACTCACCTCAAAGCGTAGGCGCATGGGACTGTTCTTCACAAGGCCCACAAGTGGCGTATCCTCAACACCCGCCGTCGCGGACGTGGACGTCGCTTCGCCCCCGTTGTCGTTCCTGAAGTGGTAGTGAATCTGCGTGAGGTTATCATCGAGGAGGGTCGTCGCGCCACTTATCGCCTGCGCAATGTTCGGGCTCGTGTCCCCGCTCGCAATGACGACGTCCTCACTCGCATCGGTTATTTCCACCTCGATGGTCTCCCCATCGGTCGCGCTATCAAGCACGTCAAGCACCACGTACACGCACATGGTAGCTGTTTTGCTGATGGCGACACTTCCCGAAAAACTGCTCGTACCGTTCGCACCTGAAAAGCCGTTCGTGGAAGTGGCTCCAAACTGTGCTTCTGTTTTGTTGTAGCTCTCACTCGCGCAATCGTAGGGAGCACTTGTGTCGGTCTCGTAGTAGAGCCGGATATTCGCGAGGTCGGCATCCGCATCCACTGTGCCGTTCTCCGCAATGGTGATGTCGGTCACAGTCTCCGCTCCCCGTGTCGCCTCGATGGTAAACGCACCATCGAGGTAGAGGTTGGTCGAGGGGACACTGCTTGTCGCTACCTGTGTCCCGCGTGTTTGCACATACACATCCGCCATATTGAGCGTGGACACACGCACCCCCATGAGGCTCGTGCGCTCGGCCACGAACACATTGAGGGCATCGTTCACGGTCGACTCGTCGGTGTTCACAAGTTCCACATAATTCGTACTTGATGCGGCGAGAATGACGCCGCCGGCACTCCCGGAGGTAAACGCACCCGTCGTGCCTGAGTCGCCCCTGTTGTACGACCCGAAACTCCCATAGGTTGCCTTACCCCCCACATTCGTGCGCCACTCCCAGTGCGGGTACTGTTCGGTCGTCGCCGCGGTACCAGTGCGGTCCGAGAAGAAGCTACCAAAAAAAAGGTAGTCGTCGTCGGTGTTGAATGTCACCCTCGAGGTGTTACTCGTCGTCGAGTGGGAAAACGCCGTATCAACTTCACTCTGGGTATCCCACAAGATGGGATCGTCCGTCCCGTCGACCGCTTGTCCGCCGCCAAGTTCGGTGAGACGCAGGTACTCGGCGGTTTCCGGAAGGCGCGCAATCGTCATCGCGGTTTGCCCACCAACGTTAGTCATCCGACTGCACGTCTCACCGGAGCACGCTCCTTGGAGACGGAGCACCTGGTTGGTGGTAGTTGCCACTATGATACCCATCCACACAGCCGAATGATCGAGTGTACTGCTCGTACCGCCCGAGTATGCGGTGGTGCGCGTACCGGGAATTTCATACCCGTCGAGGGTGATGCGAATCGCCTGATTTCTCTGGCCGGTGCCAGAGTTTCTAAACATCACATTTGCAGTCACGAGGTAGTGCCCCGCGCGAGCGAGCGTAATATCGCCCCCCGACCTGCTAAAGGTGCCTGTGTCGAGCTCGTCGTTGTTGTCCCAGTCCACAGTAGCAAACGTTGCGGAGTTGAACGCCTGCCCACCACCCGCCTCCCGCACCCGAAGGTAGTCCCACGCATCATCGAGGCGCAGGAGCATGTAGCCGCTCTTCCCCGCCATACGCCGCACTGTGGCAGAGTTTGAGTCGGTGCGCTGGCCGACCACACGGAGCGCTTGGTTGGTGCCGGACGTTTCGATGATGGCCGCGCCGGAGAGGAAACACTCGTTCTGACCGTTCGCGCGACGGATGTAGCACGAGCCCCTCCCATACGCCTGGTCGGTGCCCGCGAGGTTGAGGTACCCTTGCACCTCACTTCTTCCGCTCCCGCCACTCGTCTCTGCGCCAATGTTGTACATAACAAGGTAGTGTCCCTGTTCAGAAAGTGTTACGTCCGTGCGCCCCACATCTATGGAATAGAGACCCGCTTCGCGCACCGTCGTGTCCCACGTGATGTTGGCCGCAGTGGTGCCTATCGCATCATCAGTTCCGGTCACCTCGCGGTAGATGGCAATATCCCCGATTGCGGCACGCGTCTCACGTGTGAGGAAGAAGAACAGCGCCACGGAACCAAGCACCAAACACACGAGGGCAAGTACGCCCACCAAACGTCTGTGAGTGCGAGACATCTGCGTGATCGTTGGGAGCAAAGCGTGCATGGCGTGACAAGATCAAAACTCAAAAACAAGAAATCAAAATGACACTGCAAATCTAAAAATTACTTCTTCCCCTTCATGGTAAGAATACTACCTACAAAAGTGTTCCCAATTTCGGTTGTCTCTCCCAGTAACCATACGACCTCTGGCCCATCTCCTCTCTCAAGGTCTCGCAGGAGGGTGAGCCAAAGCTTCGTCTCATCGCATGACTTGAGTGTATGTGTGAAAAATTTATAAAATCTTTTTTACTACTCGCGGCACGCGCTTCACTGAAATTCGCCACAATACTTGTACCACTACGCAACAGCTGGTCCCTCCCCAAGGTTGAGCTCACATGGTCGCGTGGTAACTTTTCAATGAAACGTATGAGTCGCAGGGTATACGCATACACCCTCTTCTTAAACTCCGCCTTAAACTGTTCCTTGTCATTTAGCATTGTCTCTTTTCTCAACCATTCTTGATGGTATATTTTATCTTTTTGCTGTGTGTTTTTGATTTTTGCTTTTTAAAATTTGATTTTTATTCCCTTTCATTCCGTACTGTCTTCACACTACTCGTTCCCGTCGCCGCCTCGACCGGCACCGCATCTCCCGTATGGTCGGCGGGGGTCTGCGGCACCGGCACGGTGTTTTTGTTCGGGTTCGTGCCAAGCTCCACCTCCTCGCCTGTCACCACGTCGTACCCGATAGTCGCCACGTCCCCGTTCTCATCCTTACTCTCAAACACGAGCATGAAGCGCGGGTTCTCGTACTTGCCCGCACTGTCTTTGTTCAGAAGGGTACGTTCTCCCGTATCAATGTCATACACAACCACCACCGCGCCCCCCTCGCGCTCCTCCTGCCAACTCACTAGGTTACCTCGCACCTGCGGGAACATATCGTGCACATCGTTTTGGGTAAGCTGTTCGACCACAATATCGCCATTTAAATGCTGGGCAAGGAACACCTCCCAATCATTCCCCCTCCACCCCTGCCATACGAGCTTATCACCGGAGAGCGAAGGATTGCTGTTGTTCTCGTTACCCCTTGTCACCTGCACCATACCGCGCACCGGGTCGCGGAAGAGAATCTGGAGGCGATCCTCGAGGGAGGCATGCCACGCAATACGTCCCGTTTCCTCGTCGAACACAGGTGCGAAATCGTCAATCATGTTGTCGGTCACCTGCTCCACCCCGCCCCCGCGTGCGAGGTAGATTTCGCGGTCTCCTTCGCGATCAAGCTGTGCGTACACGTGCGTACGGCCGGTACGGACCGCCTGCGCACTGCGCTTCGTGCAGTAGAACTCGCCGTCAGAGACCACCGTGCAGTCCGACTCCCCAAAGACGTACTTGTTACCTGCGTTTTGCTCGATGGGAATGGTACGCTCAGTGAGTTCCTCTTCGGTTTCCGTCGTACTCGTGGCACTGCTTGTCGCAACTGTTTCGGCGAGTGAAACATCTCCCTCGCCATCTTCCGAAGTGTCTGAACCGCCACGCACCTCCTCTGTGCTCGAGCCACTATCAGTGTGTGCATCGAGCTCGGCTCCCGAGGCATCGGCTTCGTCCCCATCATCAGCCGTCTCGTCCGCTTCACTCTCACTCCCTTCGGCAGAGGGTTCGTCGCTACTCATCTCACCGTCAACTGAACCATCGTTCGCTTCGACACCCTCTTCATCGTTTGGAACAGAGCTCGTACCGTCTGTTGCGTGTTCCTCCGCAACTTCCTCCTCACTGACTTCACGCGTGTTTTCACCGTTCAACACCTCACCCTCCGTAATCTCATCGCTTCCTAACGCAACCTCTTCATTCGATTCCGCTACACTTTCATCTAAGGGCACATCGGAAACTTGCTCATCGGTACTCAACTCATCTTCAACATTCTCATTCTCAGCATTTGGTGCAGCACCTTCAACTACGGTTATTCCTTCCACGGGCTCCACCATACCGTCAAGCTCCGCGCCGAATGCGACATAGACCGGCTGACACACGAGGAGGAGCACGAGTGCACGTGCGGCCATGCGCGCCATACCCGTACCAAACACATCAAAAGCGCCGAGTGGTACCTCGTGCTCGATTATGCCACCACAATGCCTCCGCAGATCGTGCGGAGGCGGGTGATCTCGAGGCGACCCCCGAGCATACATGCTTCGCGTTTCTTTTTTCACATTGAGAGCGGAAAAACCATCACGCCGTGTACGCGAACCGAGAACGACGGTGTATTCGTCGCTATGGGGGCTGTTCGTCATCGCAATGGTGAAAGCGGCATGCACCCAAGCCCTTCTTTCAGATATATTGTACACCGCACGCGAAAAAATGGCTTACCTACTTGTCCACAGTACGCGCAGGTATTGTACTAATCTAGTGTTTATGTTATAATTTAAAACTGAGCATGGGTGCAAAAACTTTGCACATCACATACCAAAAAGCCCTTGATACAGGGCTTTTTTGGTGTCTATGAGGTGCTTCTAGAGTGCCGTTGAGCCAGATGCATCCTTGGCAACCTCTTCCTCCTTTGGAAGAGTGATTTTACATTCTGCGCGCACCGTGTCGCGGAATGTTTTCCATGCCGCATTCCTATCTGACCGAAGTTTGGAGAAAGCCTCGCGATGAGATTTCTTCCACGTATCCCATGCAGATTTTATCGTAGCCCCTCGACCTTCCTCACTTCCACCCCATGCCTCAAAAAGAGCTTTCTGCCGAGTGGCAAGCGCTGAACTAATTGAGCTGGAAAGCGTACCCCACGCAGTGGCAATGCTCACCTCTCGGGTGTCAACCGCCTTCTGGATACAGCTCGAGTTTGCAGTCGCGTAACGCTTGATCGCAGTGACTGGGTGTTTCTTTACGGCTGTAGGCAAATTTGCGAAACGTGTTCGATACTTTTCGACCAAACTTTGGGGAGCTTTTGTAGAGACGGGAACAGCTGCCTCAACAACTGTCACCTCTTCAGTCTCGGTTGTAGTGGTTTCTTCTGTGGTAGTGGTTTCGGTAGTAGTTTGCTCTGTGGTCGTTTCCTGGCCATACACCGGCCCCACGAATGTGAGAGCGAATGCACAGACCGCGAAAATGGATAAATATTTCATCATGATATTATTTTCGGTAACCTTATAATGCGCAAGCATTATAGTGTGTTGTTGATACACCGGTCAAC
>CAYLHB010000018.1:0-15335 GCA_964383505.1 uncultured Candidatus Saccharibacteria bacterium | reverse complement strand
CCAGCGTCTTGCCGTTCTTCTCGGCGTAGCCACGGTCGGTGAGGTTTTTCATGATGGTTGCATAGGTAGACGGTCGTCCGATTCCCCTCTTCTCAAGCTCCTTTATGAGGCCGGCCTCGGTGTAGCGGTTGGGCGGAGTGGTTTGTTTCGCTTCGCTCTCAAGCTTCTCTAGGGTGAGCGACTCTCCCTCACGTACATCCGGCACCTCCACATCTTCTCCGCGCGCGGTTGTGTCAAGCATGAGCCAGCCAGCGTACAAAATGCGCGAACCGGTCACAGAGAAGTCGGGGATGGTGTCGCCGAAAATGTTCGCGGTGAGTTTCGTCTTGAGGAGGCGCGCATCCTTCATTTGGGAGGCGAGCGCGCGCGTGCGTATGAGAGCGTAGAGTCGCTTCTGCTCGTCGGTCGTGCCGGCGGTTTTTTTGTGTGGAGAGGTCGGACGAATCGCCTCGTGGGCTTCTTGAGCGGTTTTCGCTTTCGTTTTGAAGTTGCGCACCTCAAGGTGCTCGCGCCCGAACTCTTTTTCAACCGCCCCCGCGATGAGGCCGAGTGCTTGTGAGGAGAGGGTGGGCGAGTCGGTGCGCATGTAGGTGATGTGCCCCGCTTCATAGAGCTTCTGCGCAATCGCCATCGTGCGGGCCGGTGCAAAGCCGAGGCGCGTTGAGGCGGACTGCTGGAGGGTCGAGGTGGTAAACGGAGGGTAGGGGCTACGCTTCTGCTCACTCTCTTTGACTCCAGTGACACTCCACAGGTGACTGCGGGCGGCCGCGAGAATCCGCTCGGCTTCAACTTCGCTACGAGGCTCTTCGACACACGTGTAGAGTGCTTCGCCCTTGTTGCCCTTGAGTCGCGCGGTGAGCACCCAGAAATCTTCAGGAACAAATGCGCGAATTTCACGCTCCCGCTCCATGAGAATGCGGAGGGCGGGGGACTGCACGCGACCTGCGGAAAGCCCGTATCGCACCTTCTCCCAGATGAGGCCCGAGAGGTCATACCCTACGAGCCGGTCGAGGACGCGGCGCGCCTCTTGCGCTCTCCGTAGATTTTCATCAATTGCACGCGGATGGGCAAACGCCTCACGTATCGCTTCGGGCGTGATCTCATTGAAGGTGACGCGTGCGACGTGCGATGCTTTTTTTTGAGTACTTTGTCTTTCCGTAAGACCGAGTGCCTCGACGAGGTGCCACGCGATCGCCTCGCCCTCGCGATCGGGGTCGGTAGCGAGGTAGACTGTGTCGGCTTTCTTCACGGCGCGCGAGAGCTCTGTGAGCACCTTCTCTTTCCCCTTCACGATTTCGTAGCGGGGCACAAAACCACTTGGTATATCAATGGCGTTCTTGTTACTCTTGGGGAGATCGCGTACATGACCGACCGATGCGAGCACCGTGTACCCCGGACCCAAATACTTTTCGATTGTTTTCGCTTTGGCGGGAGATTCAACGATGACTAGGTTCATGATGTTCACACACATATAATGTATGAACGATACAAATACCACGGCATGCGATGCCGCACAAGCAGGCCCGCAGTATTGCTACTGCGGGCCTGAGTTGGGGGCTTAGCGGAGCCGCACATGGCACCATGTCGGGTCACCCAGACGGCCCCTACCAAGTATTTTGAGTGCGACCTGTGTCTCCCCACACCAAACTCCATGAGTTTGAAGTCGAGTTCGCACGCTCTAGGCGTGAGTTTTCTGTTGTGTTAGTAGTCGGTCTCTTGATGAGGGTTACGGCACTCATGCTTGGAATGCCCCCCTCTTTTCCATGCATAACAATATACCAGATATGCAAGGAACTGTCCCACCAAGAGAGACCACACCACCAGAAGAGCGACGAGAACCATGAACATGCGGGGCTCGAAGCTCCCTTCAAGTATCACGAAACTCATCATCGCACCAACAAAAAACGCGCCGTTGTTGGCGAGTACCGCCAACCAGACACTCTCCAAGACGTTCTTGAGGAACTCCGCAGTGAGGCGCGTTAAGAAACCGAGCGGAATGCCGACGGCCTGCAGGGCGAGGGCGGTATGGTCGTTGCTCCAGCCGAAGCTCTCGACCGCTGGTGCCCACACCGCCGCATAGAGTATTCCGGCCACAAGGCCGGTAATGACAAACGATAAAAATGTGTTCAAGTGGTGGACCTCCTTATTCATTACCAGTGGACTCTAGAGAGAATATGACCTACTAATATCAAAAAGTCAACATCACCACACCGAGCTTCTCGGAAATGAGTCCCTTGAGCTCCATACTTGAGAGGAGCACATTGCATGAGGTTATGGGGAGCTCAAGCGCACGCACGAGCTCGTCGCGCGGGAGGGACCGGGCACGAAGGAGTGTCACTACGCGCTGTTCATCGTCAGAAAGGTTGAGGGGAAACGAAGACTCTTGTGTCTGCTCTGCAATACCGAGCGCACGGAGTATGTCGGCACTCTCGGTTATGAGTGTCGCACCCCGTGCGAGGAGCATGTGGGGGCCCTTTGAGGTGCTCGCATGTATCGGCCCTGGGACCGCGAGCACATCACGGTTGTATTCCAGGGCGAGGCGCGCGGTGATGAGGGTACCGGAGCGCTCCGTCGCCTCCACTATCAAGACCGCATGGGACATGCCTGCCATGATACGGTTTCGCTGTGGGAACGATTCAGGACGTGGCTTCCAGAGCGGCTCAAACTCGGAGACGAGTGCACCGCCGTGCCCTACAATCTCGCGTGAGAGCGCACGATGGGTTGCGGGGTAGAGCACGCGCGGGTCAAGCCCGCTCCCCGGCACCGCCACGGTGGGCAGGTTTGCAGAGAGTGCGGCACGGTGCGCTACGCCATCAATGCCGAGGGCCAATCCGGAGACAATCACCACGGGGTAGCCGGCAAGTCCCGCAATGAGCCGATCCGCCACTTGCCGCCCGTAGGGGGTGTACTTCCGTGAGCCGACCACTGTGAGAAAGGAGTATCCCTCGCGCGTAAGGAGAGAGGTGTCCCCTTCAACGTAGAGTGCCTCCGGGCAATCAGGTATTTCGGTGAGGAGCGGGGGAAAGCCGGGCGAGGCGCGCGTTAGGCGAAGGTACGTATGTGTAGGTGCCATACACAGAGTGTAGCAACGTGTGATTCTATGTGCACCGTGTGCACCTGCATATTGTGATGACTCCTCAAAATGTGCTACGCTGTCACATACGAAACTCAACAACGGCTCGATACATTGTGTATGCTTGATATCAAATTCATCAGGGAAAATCTCGACATCGTAAAGTTGGCGGCGACCAAAAAGCGCATCACCATTGATCTTGACCGTCTCATTGCACTCGACGATGAGCGTAAGCGCATCCAATCTGAAGCGGAGTCGCTACGTGCCATACAAAACGAAATGAGTGGGAAGATTGCGCAGGCAACCGTGCCGGAGGAGAGGGAGAAGATGATATGGGACATGAAGGGTGTCAAAGAGTCGCTCACCACCAACGAAGAGAAACTCAAAGAGGTACTGCGCGAGTGGCAAATCCTCATGGTGCAGGTGCCTAATGTGCCTGACATGACGGTGCCGGAGGGCGAGAGTGATGCGGACAACATGGAGGTGCGCACGTGGGGAGATGTTCCCAAGTTTTCCTACACCCCCAAGAGTCATGTTGAGCTGATGCAGAAACACGACATGGCTGATTTCGAACGAGGCGCAAAGAGTGCCGGTTTCCGTGGCTACTACCTTAAGAATGATGGAGTGCTCCTCTCATTTGCACTCTGGCGTTTTGTGCTCGACACACTCGCCAAGGATGGAGAGTTTACCCCTATGCTCGTGCCCTCGCTCGTGCGTCGCGAGCCCTTCATCGGCACGGGGTACCTCCCGCAGGGCGAGGAGGACCTCTACAAAACACAGGACGGCGATTTCCTTGCGGGCACCGCAGAGGTCGCAATGATGAGCTACTACCAAGATGAGACGCTCACGCGCGACGAGCTCCCGAAAAAGTTTCTCGCGTTCTCTCCGTGCTTTAGGCGAGAGGCGGGAAGCCACGGCAAAGACACCAAGGGGCTCATTCGAGTACACGAGTTCTATAAACTGGAGCAGGTCGTGCTCTGCGAGGCAAATCATGAGGAGTCGGTACGTCACCATGAGGCACTCACTGCAAATGCGGAGCGACTCCTCCAGCTTCTCAAGATACCTTACCGTGTGGTGGTCAATTGCGGTGCGGACATCGGCCTTGGCCAAGTGAAAAAGTACGACATCGAGGCGTGGGTGCCCTCGGAGGGGAAGTATCGCGAGACGCACAGTTCATCATACTTCCACGACTTTCAAACGCGACGACTCAATATCCGCTACCGTGACACCGACGGCAAACTGCGCTTCGTGCACTCGCTCAACAACACCGCACTCGCCACGCCGCGCTTCCTCGTGCCGCTTGTGGAGAACTACCAGCAAAAAGATGGTACGATTTCACTTCCCGAAGCACTTCAGCCGTATATGAACGGGCGGACGCGTATCGGGTAACATGCTACCGGCTCCTCGTAAGTTTCGTACGCCGCGCGCACAGCGACGCGAGCGGTGGCGTCGAGTCTTGCTTGTGTGCGGTGCGGTGGCTACAGGTTCCCTACTCACGTCGCTCGTGGTATACGCGGCTCGTTCACCGCACGTCCGCATTCAGTATGTCACCGTCGAGGGAGTGGGCGGGGAGTACACTGCGCGAGTCGAGACCGCTCTTCGAGACGCGCTTCAAGGTTCCACGCTGTTCGTGCCTCGTGACAACACGCTCATGGTGCGAACCGTCGGGATCGCGGCCGCTATCATGGGTGCGGTACCGGAACTCTCTACAGTGGAGGTGTCGCGACAAGGGTTGCAAACCCTGCACGTGCGCACTGGGCTCCGTGAACCGGTTGCTCTCTGGTGCGGGGATGTGGTACCGGAGATTGAGGGAGGTGCGATGCGGTACGCAACATGTTACCTTGTCGACAACACAGGGTACATCTTTTCACGCATCTCCAGCGACGAGGTGGAGCGGTTTGATGAGGCCGCGCCGCGCATTTTCGGAGCACTCACGGAAGGGGGGCCTATAGGAAGGTACGCGCTCGATGGGAGCGAGTATGAGCGTATGCAGGCGCTCTGGAGTGCACTCTTCGAGCTCAATCTCTCTCCACTCGCACTCCTTTTGGTGGATGAGCAGGATGCGGAGCTCTACCTTGCGACAGGGCACGTGCGTTTTTTGCGAAGCGAAGCGGAGAGTATCATCCAGACGATACGCGCACTTGTGCGCCACGGTACCCTCACCCCCGACACTCCTTTTACCTACCTCGACCTGCGGTTTGGGGGAAAGGTGTACCTCAATCGCACGGGTGCCGACTCGTCTGAGGAAACTCCCCTCGCGGAATCCTTGGAATCCGTCAGTATAGAGAGCACGGAAGCAACAGGGGAGAGTGGCACACGGGACGCGAACTAGTATACTTCCAGTTATATGATGGCAACGCTCGTGTATGAGTATGCGGTATGGCACTACGGGACTGCGCTTAGAGATCAGGTGCGCATCGCGAGCAATTTTGTTTGGTTCTGTAAGGAATTTTTTTCATTTTCCATACTTGTGAGAACGTTCTTCTCACCTTTTCACCGGCTCGATGAGGGGTACGCGAAGGGGTTTCGGCCCGGTGCATGGGCGGAAACGTTTTTACTCAACATGCTCATGCGCATCGTCGGTGCGGGTGCGCGAACGGTGGTACTGATTGTAGGTGCACTCGTCACCTCTCTTGTGTGCATCGGGGCGGTACTCGTATTCGTGGTGTGGCTCCTCGCACCGATCTTCCTCCTCTTTCTTGTTGTGTCGTCTTTCGTCTTTTTCCTGCTCTAACTATGCCGTACCACGACCTCATCGCACGCGCGCGGTCGCTCTTCGGACCGGCACTTCTCCTTGAGCAGTATTTTCCTCGCGAGCTTCGCGCCGCGTGGACCCGCTGGCTGTGGGTCGCATTTTGTCTTTCGAGCCTCCTTTCGGCAGTCGCATTTGGTGTGGGGGTGAGCGGGCCAGCAACGTACGTTCCTTTCCTCTCAGTGCTCACCGTGGTTGCCCATAAATTCTATGGGGTAACGCTTCTCCTTTTTGCTGTGCTCTTTGCACTCTCGGCACTCGAGGCATTTGATCGCTCGTTCCGGTTTCGAGGTCTCACCCAAACGCTCTCGGAGGTGTTCTCGCCACAAAGTGGCGTGCCTGTAAGCTATGACGTGGCGACAATTGTGGTTCACACGGAACCCGGCGACATCACAGGAGGGTTCCTTAGCTCGGGGCTGGGCCAGGAGATACTGTTCCGTGCAGGCGTTCGGGCACATGACTACCACGCCTTCCTCTCCGCACGTACTACGCGAGTGTCCGTAGACTCGTTTGTGGTGCTACGGGACAAAGGGGTGACGCTCGCGGTCTACACCGAGAGCGTGTTGAAGTACGATGAGGAGTTCGCAGGGTGGCTCATGAGCATGCGGGTCACCAAGGAGAGTATGCGGCGCACCGCAGAGTGGGTTGCAGAAAACCTTGAGCGCACGCGTGCGCACGAGCGGTGGTGGAGTAGGGACTCACTTGGCCGTATTCCGAGCATCGGGCGGACGTGGGCCTATGGGGAAACGTATGAGCTTGAGAAGTATGGGCGCGAAGTGGTGTTTGATGCAGAGTACCCAGATGCTGTGGCTCGTATCAATGTGGAGAATGACGAGGTGGAGTACATGGAGCGTGTGCTCGCGCGCCAAAGCGAGGCGGACGTGCTTCTCATTGGTGCGGATCGGAAGCTTCGCCATGAGCGGGTGCTCCAACTCGCGCACAAAATTCGCGAGGGGCATGTACTTCTCCCACTTGAAGGCAAGCGTGTATACCGTATCGATTTAGAAGCCCTGTTGAGCTCATTTGAGACGGCAAGTGACGCAGAGCGGGAACTTCGAGCGTGCTTCAATCAGGCGATACACGCAGGCAACATCATACTGGAGCTTGTTGATATTGCGGGGACTATCGCACGTGGACGCGCGATAGGTCTTGATGTGGTAGAACTTCTCATCCCATACCTCGCAAGTTCACACCTACAGGTAGTGATGGAAGCACAGGTCGATGAGTTCGAGCACACTCTCGCGCGCGACAAACGGCTCATGCAACTTACGGAGGTGGTGCACATGCACGATGTGGACGAGCGTGCACTCCTGCTTCTCCTTGGTGAACGTGCAGTATCACTTGAGCGAAGGACCGGCGTTGCATACACATATCCGGCACTTGAGGCCGCAGCTGACCTTGCAGTGAGAATGTTCCCCGATGCAACGATGCCTGATAAGGCGTTCGACATATTGGAACAGGCCGTTTCGGTGGGCTTGCAGAGCGAGGACCGTGCAGTGTATCGCGAGGACATAGAGTCGCTCGTCACCCGTGCCACGAACGTACCGCTCGGTGCACCGAACGAGGAGGAGCGCGACAAGCTCCGTACGCTCGAGGAGCGGCTCCATGCGCGCGTGGTGGGACAAGATCGTGCGATTACGCTCATCGCGCAGGCGCTTCGGAGGGCTCGGGCGGGCACAGGCACCACAAACCGCCCCATGGGTTCATTCTTGTTCCTCGGGCCGACCGGAGTGGGGAAAACAGAAACGGCAAAAGCCCTCGCCTATGAGTTGTTTGGCAGTGATGAGCGCATGGTGCGGCTCGATATGTCAGAGTTCAGTGGAGCGCATGCAGTGGAGGAACTCCTAGGGTTTACAGACGGTACGCCCGGTCGCCTTGGAAACGCGCTTCGCGAGCACCCGTACGGCGTACTTCTGCTCGATGAGTTTGAGAAGGCCGAACGGTCGGTGCACGACCTATTCCTCCAGGTGCTCGATGAGGGTTTTATCACCGATACGGCGGGTGTGCGGTTGAGCGCGAGGAATCTTATCATCATTGCGACAAGTAATGCGGGGAGTGACCTCGTTTGGGAGTACACTCATGCAAATCAAGACTTGGAGGCGCATAGAGCGGAGTTTATCGACCGACTTATCGCCGACCACGTGTTTCGACCAGAACTCATGAACCGGTTTGATGGCGTGGTGCTCTTCCACCCACTCTCATCTGCGCATGCGCGTGAAATAGCTCGCTTGGAGCTCCAACGTCTCGCTGAGCGGCTCCAAAAAAGGGGTGTGGAGCTTCAAGTGAATGACGCACTTGTGGACGCAGTTGCGACTCGTGGGTACAGTGCACAGTTCGGGGGGCGGGCGCTTCGTGGGTACGTGCGCGACCATGTCGAGCAGTTGGTCGCGGACCGCCTCCTTGATGGTACGGCAATTCCCGGTAGCAAGCTTGTACTTCACCCCGAAGATGTAAAGTAAAAAAGAAGGCACCCACCGAAGCGGGCACCGAGTTAGGGAGGAAACGTCCAACATGGACCTGGTGACTATACACAACATGACTCTTGAGCGCAACATGCAGTACAGATATGTACTCGCGCCGATGGCAGACGTAACTGACCCCGCGTTTCGACGCATCATCGCACGCTACGGGAAGCCCGACATGATGTGGACGGAATTTGTCTCGGCTGACGGTCTCTACCACACCCGTGAGGTGGTCCATCTACCCGATGCGGACAACCCGCTCATGCGCGCCCTCGTGTATGACGAGAGTGAGCGGCCCATCATTGCGCAGGTGTTTACCGCACGACCTGAGATGGCGGAGTATGCGGCAACACTCGTCCGTTCCCTTGGCTTTGACGGCATTGACATCAACATGGGGTGCCCCGACCGAGCGGTGCTCAAGCAGGGAGCGGGGGCGGCACTCATTCGCAACCCTCCGCTCGCACGCGAACTCATACGTGCACTCAAGCGAGGTGCGGGAACGATGCCGGTATTGGTAAAAACGCGTATCGGCACCACTACAAATGAACTTGCGACATGGCTCCCCGAGCTACTCGCCGAAGCACCTGCGCTCATCACCATTCATGCCCGCACGCAAAAAGAGCTCTCGAAAGTGCCCGCGCGGTGGGAGTGTGTACGGGAGGCGGTCTCCATCCGCGATGCGCGAGGTGCCCCTGTGTGTATCTTTGGGAATGGAGATGTGGAAAGCATCGTACACGCTCGTGAGCTCGTCAAAGCAAGTGGAGCGGATGGGGTGATGCTCGGCAGGGCGATATTCGGAAACCCATGGCTGTTTAGCGGGCGTACGATGGAACCTACCACGCACGAGCGCATACATGCACTCATTGAGCACCTTACACTGTGGGATGAACTCATGGGACACAAATCGTTTGCGGTCATGAAGAAGCATGTACACGCCTACTTGCAGGGGTTTGCGGGTGCACGGGATCTTCGCTTGGAGGTCACCCACGCAACGAGTGCACACGAAGCGCAGACCATGCTCGAGGCCTACCTCGCCATGCACACTGACCATGCGTAACGTGTCATGGGTGGTGGGGGTTGATGAGGTAGGGCGGGGGCCGTGGGCGGGACCGGTCGCTGTGGGGGTGTATGCGGTGCCTCATCGTGCGTACGAGGCCCCCGTGCTTGTTGCGGCGCGCGATTCAAAACAACTCACTCCGCATCGGCGTGCACAGATGTGTGGAGAGCTTGCATGTGTTCCCTCTGCACGGTACACGGTTACGTTCGAAAGTGCAGCCATGATTGATCGCTTTGGCATACGTGTCGCACTCGCGCGCGCACTCGCACGCGCCCTCTCGCAGTTGCGTCTCAATCCCGCGCAGGCACTCGTGCTCCTCGATGGTGGTTTACATGCACCCGCTACGTACCCACACCAGCGCACCATTGTGCGGGGCGATGCGAGTGAGCGAACTATCGCTGCTGCCTCCATCATCGCGAAAGTGGCGCGTGATGCACGCATGTGCTCCCTTGCAAAGAAATACCCGCACTATGGCTTTGAGCGACACAAGGGGTACGGAACGCCCGAGCACCGCAAGGCACTCCTCTTACATGGTGTGACTCCCCTCCACAGGACCACCTTCATCCATTTCCTTCCGTAGTGGAAAACTCGCCGAGCCGCCTTGCGAAGAGGGCGGAATGCCTGTAGTATGGCCACATGTCAGTCAGGATGAAGATAACCAGCAGTAAGACCCGGTCGCGTCGCAGTCACCACGCGCTCGCGTCTCCCACGCTCACCAAAACCGAGAGCGGCGTGAGGCGACGCCATTTTGCCGACCCTGCAACCGGTATGTACCGTGGTCGCGCGGTTGGCGCGAAAGCGCGCGCACAGTTCTCCCCCAAGACTCCATCTTCTTCGAAGAAAGCGAAAATCGCATCCAAGAAGGGGGAGTAGCGCCCGCATAGCG
Organism: uncultured Candidatus Saccharibacteria bacterium; assembly: GCA_964383505.1. Classification (GTDB taxonomy): domain Bacteria; phylum Patescibacteriota; class Minisyncoccia; order Phycocordibacterales; family UBA12088; genus CAYLHB01. The sequence continues at coordinate 5,105 of CAYLHB010000018.1, read as the reverse complement.
CGGGCCGATCTTTGAGCCCACCATATGGCGAACCGTCACCTCTCGAGGTCAATCGTTCTGCAAACCCTTTTCGAGTGGGATGTCAATCTCGAGGAAGGGCGCGCAGACGCCCAACCCATCGAAGAAATACTCACGCGAAACATTGAGGAGTTCGCGCCTGATTCGCGTGACGGGGTTTTTATGAAGAAGACACTTCTCGGTGTGCTTGAAAAGCAAGCCGATCTCGATGCGGTAATCACGAAAGCCGCACCGGAGTGGCCCATCGAAAAAATTGCTCGTGTCGACCGAAACATTCTGCGTGTGGGACTCTTCGAGCTTCTATTTGGCGACAGGAACGAGGTGCCCGCAAAAGTGGCTATCAACGAGGCGATTGAGCTTGCGAAGAACTTTGGAGGCGAGTCGTCGGGAAGGTTTGTAAACGGCGTCTTGGGGTTTGTCTACAAAGAGCTTGGGGAGCCCGGTAAAGAAGAGACGAGTAAGCACAAAAAGGGAAAGGAAAGAATGCTTGTTCCCTACGAGAAAATGCCGGTCGAGCGAAAGGGTGGAGCGGTCGTCTTCACGCGGGACGGGAGCGATATATACGTTGCACTCGTCCACGACGTGTTCGGCCACTGGACCTTGCCAAAGGGGGGTATCGAAGACGCCGAGAGCGACGAGGAAGGCACGGTGCGGGAAATTCGCGCAGAGCTCGGGCTTTCGATCACCATACGAGAAAAACTTGGAGAAAACGAGTACGTGGCGAGCAACCCCGAGAAGGGAAAAATCCGCAAGCACGTGACCTACTTCCTCGCCGAGTCGCCCTTTACGGAGATTAAACTTGAGGAGAAGGGGGGGCTCGACGATGCGCGGTGGTTCAAGCTTGCCGATATTCTCGAACTCAATTTTTACCACGACATCCTTCCGGTTATCACAAAAGCGATTAACGCACTTCTCAAAGAGAGCAGTCCGCACCAGTAACTACACCTTATTCTTGTCCATATGTCGGAGAGTACGAACGGAAGTCGCGACCCCAACGAGTTTGCACAGGTCCTCAACATAGTGTTCCACGAGCCGAATCTTCTCCGTACGGCGTTCACCCACCGTTCCTACGTGAATGAGTACCGAGGGCAGACTGAGCACAACGAGCGTCTCGAATTTTTAGGCGACGCGGTACTTGAGCTTGTGGTCACGCGGTTTCTTTTTGATAAGTACCCCCAGAAGGCGGAGGGCGAGCTTACCGCGTACCGCGCGGCGCTCGTGAATACCAACACGATAAGCGCGGCGGCCTCACGCCTCGGGATGAACGAGTACCTTCTCCTCTCGAAGGGTGAGGCACGCGACCAAGGGCGCGCACGCCAGTACATACTCGCCAACACATTTGAAGCAGTCATCGGCGCGATATACCTCGACCAAGGGTATGACCGCGCGGCCCAGTTTATTGCCGAACACATCTTCCCGCTCGCCGACGAGATTGTCGCCAAACGGCTTTGGCAAGACAGCAAGAGTAGGTTCCAAGAGGAGGCTCAAGAGCGGGTATCAATAACACCAAGCTACATGATTCTAAAGGAGGCGGGCCCGGATCATGACAAACGCTTCACCGTGGGAGTCTATCTGGGAAAAGACGTTGTTGCGGAGGGCGAGGGGAAGAGTAAGCAAGAGGCGGAGCAGGCCGCCGCGCGCGCCGCGCTCACTGCACGTGGTTGGAATGGTGCATAACGCACCGTAATTTCGTATGTAGAGCTGTGCTACACTCACAGGGTGTGGCAAGTCGAGATGACGCGTGTACGAGTACACACTTTTGACGCTACATCCATTTCCATGCACCTCTCCTCGCTTGAGCTTGTCGGTTTCAAATCGTTCGGTCGAAAGGTCGAACTTCAGTTTCGTACCCCCATCACTGCGATCGTAGGACCCAACGGCTCCGGTAAGAGTAACTGCGCGGAAGCATTCCGTTTCGTACTCGGCGAGCAGTCGCTCAAATCGCTCCGTGGAAAACGCGGCGAGGACCTTATTTGGGGAGGTTCAAGCGAATTTGCCCGCGCATCGCGCGCGGCGGTGCGCGTCACCTTTGACAACCGCGCACTCAATGGCACACGCCTCCTTGGCATGGACTTTGATGAGGTGTCCATTGAGCGCACGGTGTACCGCGACGGACAGAACGAGTACGCCATCAACAACAGCAAGATGCGCCTCAAAGATGTTGTTGAGCTTCTTGCGCACGCAAACATAGGGGCGTCCGGCCACCATATCATTTCCCAAGGGGAGGCCGACCGTGTGCTCGCGGCGAGCCCCCGTGAGCGTCGCCAAATGATTGAGGACGCGTTGGGTCTGCGTATCTATCAGTACAAGAAAGAGGAGAGCGTCCGTAAACTTGAAAAAACGGAAGAAAATAAAACACACATCGAGTCGCTCCGCAAAGAAAACGCGCCGCACCTCGCCTTCCTCAAGCGACAAGTGGAGCGCATTGCGAAAGCGCGAGAGCTTCGTGAAAAGCTTGTGGGTATGTATGAGGCGTACCTCGTGCGTGAAGATCTGTACATTCGCACACTTCGCGCACACATTACAGACGATACAGAAGGGCCGGAACGCGAATTGCACGAGGTGCGTACTCATATCGAGGCGCGACGCGGCGAGCTTGCAAAACGTGAACGAAGCGACCCGCGCGCGGAGCGTCTCCTCGCACTTGACTCCGAGCTTACTCGTGCGCGCGAGGAGAGTGTACGTACCCTTCGAATACACAGCAGGCTTGAGGGCCAACTTTCTGCGGAAGAGCGTCGGCTCGAGCTTGAGCGCGCACGTCACGCAAGCGAGGAGACGCGGCCAGTTCCCTTTGGTGAGGTGAAGGCGCTCGCGGCATCGCTTGAAGATGAAATCACAACACTGGGCGACAAGGACGATAAGACCGAGCGTACTGCACTCGTAGAGAGTGTACTCAAGCGCCTGCGCACGTTTCTGTCACGCTTTGAAAGCTCGACGAAGCGCGAGCCAGATACCCGCGAGCAGGTGCGCCTCACCCGAGAACTTCAAGAGGCAAGCAAAGAAGTTGAGCGAGCCGATGCGGCGCTCGCTGCGCTCTCACGGGAGACCGAGGAGCTCCGTCTTGCGCTTTCGAAAGACAAGGACCGCGACCGTGAGCTTGAGCGCGAGCTCTTCACGCTCATGTCCAAGGCAAATGAGCTTGAGGGGGTGCTCCGCGAACTCACCGCGCGCGCGACGGAGTGCGACCGCCTTGAGGAAGAGATGAAACGAGAGGTGGCGGAGGCGGTCGCATTTGTGGGACGCGAGGCGCTTCGCTTCAAACACACAGAAGGTAGCCTGCCGCCCGAGGAACGTTCGGTTCAGCTCGAGCGCAAGCGTGAGCTTGAGAAAATGAAAATCCGCCTTGAAGAAATGGGAGGCTCAAATGTCGACGAGATAACGAGAGAGTACGATGCGACACGTGAGCGTGACGAGTTTCTAGTACGCGAGCTTGCCGACCTTGAGGCCTCCGCGACATCACTCCGTGCGATCATTGATGAGCTCGACCGAGAGCTCGCGGAGAAGTTTCGTTCCGGTGTTTCCCAGATATCCGCTCAATTCAGCGAGTTTTTTTCGCTCATGTTCGGAGGAGGCACAGCCTCGCTTTCCGTAGTGACTGCTCCCAAACGTACCAAGGGAATCGTGGGACTCCTCACGGGGTCTACCGAGGAGGGTGGTGAGGATGAGGAGGAACGGGCTGAAGAGGGGATCGACATCGACGTTACACTCCCCAAGAAGCGCGTGAAGGGGCTCACTATGCTCTCGGGAGGTGAGCGCGCACTCACCTCGATTGCACTCATTTTTGCCATGAGCCAGGTGAATCCTCCGCCGTTTTTGATTCTTGACGAGACGGACGCCGCGCTCGACGAGGCGAACAGCAAACGCTACGGCGACATGATAGAGAACCTTTCAAAAAAGAGTCAGCTTATTCTCATCACCCATAACCGTGAAACCATGAGCAGGGCGGGGATGCTCTACGGCATCACCATGGGGGCTGATGGGGTATCGAAGGTACTCTCGGTTCAGCTTGACGAGGCGGTGAGTGTGGCAAAGTAGCGTGTCATGTTTGCGACAAAAGGAGTGGAAATGGTATAGTTCTCTCCATGAATAATTATCACCGTTCTACTACGAGACTATGAAGCAACTCTACATTATCGGTATACTGCTTGCGGTTGTTCTTATCGCACTCCTCGGCCTCTCAAAGCTCGTCGACAGAAACGGTGATGCCGGCCCGACGGCAGTGGCGGAAACGGAACCTAGTGAAGAAACAAACGAGCAGCCGTCCGAGGCGGATATTACCCCTGACATACCCGAAGCATCTATGACACCCACACAAACGAGTGACGTCACCAACGTCACCCTCAAAACCAACAAGGGAGAGATTGTGATTGAGCTCTTCACCGGCGCGATGCCCATTACCACTGAAAACTTCCTCACGCTCGCGCGAAAGGATTTCTATGACGGCATCAAGTTCCACCGCGTCATTGACGGGTTCATGATTCAAGGCGGAGACCCGCTCACCAAAAACGAGAGTGATAAACCACGATGGGGTACCGGCGGGCCCGGCTACAGCATCAAGGATGAGTTTGGGGAAGGGCTCTCAAACGTACGCGGTACGATCGCTATGGCGAACGCAGGCCCCAACACCGGTGGGAGCCAGTTTTTCATCAATACGGTTGACAATACGTTCCTCGATGCAAAACACCCGGTATTCGGTAAGGTGGTATCCGGCATGGAGGTGGTGGACGCGGTGAGTAAAATCGCAACCGGTCCTGGTGATGTGCCCCTTGAGGCGGTCGTCATTGAGGATGTGGCGGTAGAGTAGGGGAGGGTATAGATCTATTCTGTTGTAGCCAAATCCCAGTCGATGAGCCGGTGCTCGACATCCACGCTCACGAGCGTGACGCGCACCTTGTCTCCTATCGAAAATCCTTTGTCGGATATCGAGGCCGACAGTCGAAAGCCATGATCGGAGAGCGTGTAGATATCGTCACGTAGGGTAGAGATGCGCACGAGTCCCTCCGCCTTGGTTTCAAGTTCCTCGACAAATATACCCCACTCGGCGATGCCTGTCACCAACCCATCGAATGTCTGCCCCACCTTGTCAG
>CAYLHB010000017.1:2357-16323 GCA_964383505.1 uncultured Candidatus Saccharibacteria bacterium | reverse complement strand
ACCGCCCGTCAACGCAAGGGAGCCGGGAGTACCCGACGTCCCGATTTATTCGGGCCTACGGTAAGTTCGGTAACAGGGCGTAAGTCGTAACAAGGCACGGGTAGCGGAAGCTGCTCGTGGATTACTTCCAACTGGAACGTGTCGTGCGACAGCACGACACTTAGTGAGTCGATTCTTGTCCCTCGTACGAGGACGAGAGGATGTGCACGTAATCCCTAAACATGTGCTGACGCCGGGAAAGACCGGAGGAATTTTTGAGCGAATGACCGAAAGGCCAGGGGACGGAACAAAAGAGAGGGTACTCTTTTAGTAGTTTTGGAGAGGTTTCTGGGTGGGTTCGTGTGGGAGCGGCGTTATGTACTCTCAGCGCGCTGATACTTCTCGGAAGTATCGTGACAGCAGTAATCATATACTAAGGGGCGAAAGTTGGGGTGGGTCGAGACCATTGGTTGAGGCCCGCTTCTTTTTTTGGTACGATGGCCGCTACCGCGCGTGTAGTTCAGTGGTAGAACGCTGTCCTGATAAGACAGAGGTCCTTGGTCCGATTCCAAGCACGCGCACCAGTTAAAGATACCCGGTCCCTTTAATAGATATCAAATTGGTGCATCGTTCGGTTTATGTTACAGTTGTCCGGGCTAAAAAGGAGTTGAGACGTGTACACGTTTAGTACCAATTCAGTACGTGCGATTGGGATAGCTATTGCTACAGCTAGCGCGCGAGGCGGGGGCGATGCGACGGTGTCTCGATACGTGGACGGATGGGTCATTAAATTTCAAGACGACTTGTCGCATGAAGACGCTAAAGCGGTGCAGGCAAGTATCCGTGAGGGAGAGGTTAAAGAGAGTATTTGTGGGGAGTGAACTACGACACCATACCCCCGGTTGCTCACATAAGAGTGATCGGGGGAATTACATTGAGGAATTGTGTTATGTTGCCACCTACAGTTTGCAACTCGCCCCCACCTTCAAGAAGCTCGTTATCTTGCCACAGAGTGCATCCAAGTTCTTGCGTTGTCGAAGGATGTGGTCTTCGTCAGGGAAAGAGAGGGAATCCACCGTCGCCTTCTGCGTTTTTGCAAACTCAAGGTACTTGGTGCTCTGCCACGTCGGCACCGTTGCATCTTTCTCGCCCCACACGACGAGCACCTTGTCGTCTTTCGTGAGCTTCTCCATGCCGGTAAAGACTGACGCTTTTTTGTACGCATCGAGGTTGTGAAGATCGGGCACGCCACCGAACACCTCACGGAACGGGGAAGAGGGGATTTGTTGTACGAGCCCGTACCAGTCGGATACGCCCGCGATAGACACCGCACCCTCAATCCCCTTCGGGTCTGCAACAATGCCACGCAGTGCCATGTACCCGCCATAGGAGTTCCCTATGAGGTAGACCTTGTCGATGTTTTTCTCTTTCTTAATGTCTGCGATCGCATTTTTTATATCTTTGATTTCCACGTCGCCCACCTTCATTTCGAGCGCCTTTCTGAACGCCGAGCCGTAGCCCGTGGAGCCGGTGTAGTCTATTTTGTAGACGTATGCGCCTCCCTCGGCGAGTCGCTCCAAGAGCTCGTCATAGACCGCGTAGGAGAGGTAGGGATGGTAGCCCTTAGCCACCTGGCGCATGGGCCCACCATGCATCCAGATGAAGAGGTTGTGCTTCTCCCCTCCTGCGTTCGTTGGAGAGAGGAGCACGCCTGTGCGCTTTCCGTACACCTTCACCTCGCGTGTGACCGCGTCGCTTGCGGGCACCTGCTTAATCGGGGCAAGCTCTATTTTTTCACCCGGGTTGGGGGAGAGGAGTGTGAGGTTGGTATTTTTCCCCGTGGTTTTAAGGTACGCGAGGTGGTCGCCTTCTTCTGTTTTTACTCGCTTAAGGAAATCTCCGTACGAAACGTCATCGTCCACCTTTTGTGAGGCGGAGCCGTCCCACTTCCAGAGGTCCCACTCGAGTGGCCCCTCTATGTTTGCTATGAAGTAGAGGGTGGAGCCCATGAAGAGGTAGTCCTCGACTTCTGTTTTTGGTTTTGTCACCTGTGTAAATGTTCCGGCAGTGCCCGTGGTGGGCGTTGGCCCCGTAAAGAGTGTGCGAAAGCCGTCAACATCGTCAAGGTAGGCCACGCGTGTCTCATCGTTTGAAAACTCAAGGTAGCTTTGCATCGCACTCGGCCCGTCGATTTTCTTTCCCGTTTCAAACTTCCACAACTCATGTCGCTCGTTTCCGTAGTTGTAGCCGGTCACATACCGCGCGCTCGGGGAAATGGATATGAAGGCAAGCTCTTGCGCGAGCGTAAGCGAAGCGCTTTTTTTGGTTGTAATATCGTAGCGGGTGTAGGTGAGTCCGCTCTTGAAGAGCACCGCATCGTTGTTTTTAGAAATAGTGACGGTCGCACCCGCTTTGCTGTAGGGGATGGTCGTCAGTTTCTTTGGCTTTTTCCCGGAGATGTCGTAGAGGAAGTAGTAGAACTTCGAGCCGACGCTCATCGCACGCACCGCGAGTGTGCCGTCTGCACTCTTGGGGTAGACCGATGCGCCTACCACCTTCGGAAACAGGGTGGGGGATGTTGCGCCGCGCGAGGTACATTTTGCGGACCCTGCGTCACAGGTGTAGTACTTTGTGCCGGCCGGTCCCTTGTACTCAAGGAGGAGCGTGTCTCCTCTTTGGTCTTTGAGTGAGCCGTAGTTGATTTCACCCGCAAAAAGTGTGTTCGGCGCTATGATAAACGAAGCCGCGACACCTAATACGAGCATGGTGGTGGTTTTTTGCATAGTTCCCTTATTGTGCCTATATATGGTTTACGACGCAACCAAGCATGCCCTCTGACGGAGATAGGGTATAGAAAGTGTGGTATGGTAGGAACGTTTTTAATGCAGGTGCTAATGTTCCCTCCTTGAGTGGGCGCGTGGCGGAATTGGTATACGCGTACGTCTCAGAAGCGTATGGGGCGACCCTTGGGAGTTCGAGTCTCCCCGCGCCCACTTAGGGTAGGAACAATGTAAGAGAGAGGAATGATGGCATGTGGTGGAAGTTCGAGTATGTCACACCAGACCACAAAGGAGTGCATGCGAAGCATGCGCGACTATTGTGGTGCGGGGCGTGGGAGACTCGAAGGGCGCAGGCAGCGGGTCCCCATGCGTCGCATGGGGCTGTCGAGCCGGCCTAGGTCGTGTCACACAAACCGCCCATTGGGCGGTTTGTACGATGTGGCGACGACTGTGCCTAGTTGTGCCGGAGCGCTTGCCACACATCTCTCGCGATGAGGTTCCAAGGAATCATCACGCGGTTTATAAGGTGCACCGTCGCATTGTCGGTCTCTATGTCCGTTGCAGTCACCTGCGCACGGTCAACAAATACTTTGCTCCCCGGAGTGCGTACATTGATGGGGTCGTTCGCAAGCGTATCAATCGAGTTGGCCACTACGACATCGGCGGCCCGCAAGCGGTCGGGAGAAATATGGTAGAGGAGGATGGTGCTCAATATTGACGGATCTTTTTCTATCGCCTTGGTGACCACGTTGGGGAGGTGGGCAAATGCTTCATTGGTCGGTGCAAACACAGTGATGTCCTCCGCAGTTTTGAGGTCATCCACGAGACCCGCAGTTTCGACAAGTGAGATGAGTGTCGAGAGGTCGGGTACCGTCGCGGCGGTGTCCACTACATCGGCGGCGTACACAGACGATGCCTGTGTGCTGGTAATGAGTGCGAGTGCCACGAGTGTGCCCTTCAATATGTGTGAGTGGTTCATGGTAGTGATGGTGAGTGATTAATTGTCAATCGTGAATAAGGGTGATTGACATACCGAACTCTACCAAGTACCCTATAAACATGCAAAACGTGCATTTCACACCTCCAGAGCTCGCCCGCATGTTCGGGGTCAACGAGTCCACCGTAAAGCGGTGGATAGATAGGGGGATTCTTCCCGCGGAGCGTACTGCGGGCGGGCATCGGCGTGTGTCGAAGCGTGACATGGACACATTCTTGCGTAGCAGAAACAAGGGAGTTGCCCACAGCTACCACTTGCGGCGCGTACGGGAGTTTGGGCGCAGTTACGATGCGTCGTTCTACTACCGCCTCCACCTCGCGGGAGATACGAGGGGTGCACGCGAGTACCTCGTGAGCGCATACGTGGGCAGTGGGGACGTGGTGGGTGTACTCGAAGGTGTGGTGGTGCCCGCGCTTCGTATGATTGGCACCGAGTGGCTCAAGGGCGCGATTGATATCGCTGATGAGCACCGTATGTCGTTCTACATTCGTAGTGATCTCCTCGTGCTTCGTGAACTCATGGGCGATGTGTCTATGGAGGTGCCCGGTGCGATGCTCGCGTGTGTACCAGGTGAGAACCATGAGCTTGCGCTTGTGCTACTCTCCCTTGTGTTTGCCGGAAGTGGGTACCGGCCCATTGTGCTTGGCATAAATGTGCCCGAACGCGAGTTGATAAGTGGGGCAAAAAGGTTTGAAGCACATATACTTGCACTTAGTAAGGTATACAAAAGCCGTCGCGAACACACCCCTCTTGTGCGAGACCTTGCTTTCGCGTTGCCCCACACCACGATTTTCCTCGGTGGAAGCGGGTGGTCGCTCACAGAGCGTGCCGCATGTGGAGTACTGAAAGGAGTTTGCATGCCCGAAACACTACGGGAACTTGCGGACATGCTCGCAACCTCGCGCCGCTCAAAATAAGGCGTAAGGTGCGGTATGATACCCCCATGCGAAGCTTGGTAGCTATCTGCGCGCTTTTCTTTGTGGGGGTGTGGTGCGCGCCCATACCCACCCATGCGGTCGACCGCATTCTCTCGTTTGAGAGCGGTATTGTGATTCACAAGAACGCGACCTTGAGCGTGAGTGAAACCATCGTGTATGACTTTGGCAATGAGCCCGCCCACGGCATTGAGCGCACGATACCCTACCGCTACAGCTTGGCACGGGGGTCCTATGTGGCCGATGTCGATCTTGAGGGTGTGGCAGATGAGCTTGGCAATCCCTACGAGGTTTCGGAGCGAAGAGAGGACGGCGAAGTGACCTTCAGGGTGGGTGACCCGGATGAGACTGTTACGGGCATACACACCTACAAGCTCTCATATTCAGTCGAGGGACCTTTCCTTTTTCATGATGAGTTCGATGAGTTCTACTGGAACGTGACGGGAGATGGATGGGAGGTACCCATGGAAGTAGTGAGTGCGGAGGTGTTCATTCCCGAGGGGGCGGTGGCGACGAGCAGTGCCTGCTACAAGGGTCCGCGCGGGACGAACACGCGCTGTACGCGCTCTGGTTTTGTCGACAGGGGCGGACGCGGTGTCTACACCATGGTGCCCGAATCGCTCGCGCCCGGGGAGGGCATTACCATTGCGATTGCGTTTGCAACCGGCACCATTTCGGGAGCGGGGCTACAGCTTTCGGGAGATGGTGGAGAAGGGTTTGATTTCTACCCGCTCCGTGTCGCGCTCTCGTTTCTTCTTCCGGGCTTTGCACTCGCCCTCATGGGCTTTCTGTGGTACACGCGAGGGCGCGACCCTCGGGGGCGCGGGACTATTGTGCCGGAGTATGAGCCGCCTAAAGGGGTGGGGCCCGCGGTCGCGGGGCTCATGTACGACGAGTCACTTGGAAACCATGAGCTCGTGGGAGAAATTATCGAGCTTGCCGTCGGGGGACACCTTCGCATACATCGTATTGAGAAAAAGATGTTTGGACTGTTTCCCGACGCCGACTACTTGTTTGAGCGGCTCAACTGCGAGCATGAGGTGAGTGGTGTGGGTGCGCTCCTTCTCGAGAAGCTCTTTCAGTCGGAGTTTGAGGGGAGCCACGAGTTGCCCGAACGAATCGCGCGAGGACCACTCCTCTCAAAGATGAAGCATGCGTGGGTTAAGGAAAAACAAGAGGTGGATGAGCGTATCTACGACGAGGTGGTGGCGCAGGGGTACTTCTCCCATAGTCCTGCGAAAGTGCGGCTCTGGTATGTGGGGACGGGCGTGGTACTCGTTATCGTGGGTCTCCCAGCCATCACGGTGGCGGGCGCGGGGGTGTCCCTCGCGGGGTGTGTGATCGCGTTCATCGGCTACTTTATGCCCGCAAAAACTGCTCTGGGTGTAGCGGTGCATGAGCACGTCGAGGGTTTTCGTAGGTACCTTGCGGTGGCGGAAAAGGATCGCCTCGAGTTCCATAATGCCCCCGAGAAAACACCGGAGCTTTTCGACCGCTACCTGCCGTACGCGGTTGCGCTACGTGTGGAGAAGCAGTGGGCGGAACAATTCGAGGGTCTCACTATGACAGGTCGCGATTGGTATAATGGAGGGAACACCTCCATGTTTACTGCAACTGCACTCGCGAGCGACCTTACACACCTTACGAGCGATGTCGCGGCCATGTCCGCTCCTAAAAGCAGTGGCGCGGGAGGAGGCGGCTTTTCCGGCGGGGGCTTTGGCGGGGGTGGGGGTGGGAGGTGGTAAGAGAGGCATACACCCGCCTTTGACATAAGTAACCGTTGTATATACAATAGTAATATGAAGACGGTACTCAATGTTAAAACTGATACAGAGGTAAAAGAGAAGGCGCAGGAGCTTGCCGGTCGGCTTGGTGTGCCACTCTCAACAATTGTGAACGCATATTTGAAGGAGTTCATTCGTGCGAGGGAAGTGCACCTCATGATTGAACCGCGACCACGGGCGGAAGTGGCAAAGTTACTGCATGAAGCAAGCAGAGACCGCCTCAAAAGGAAAAACAGCTCGAAGCGTTTTTCCACCAATGAGGAGATGCTTGCATATCTCCATGCATAGCCATGGATGTTGCATTCCATAAAAATTTTGTAAAGCAGTACCGGGCACTGCCACAGCGTACACGCATAAAATGTGACGCGCGGTTAGTAGCTTTCCGTAAAGACCCCTTTGCGTCGTCACTCCGCAACCACGCACTGCATGGCGTCTACAAGGGGTATCGAAGTATTGATGTTACCGGTGACGTACGTGCAGTGTATGAGCCAGTGTCAGAAGACCTTGCATATTTTATATTCATTGGCACGCATAGTGAGTTGTACTCATAATTCTGCATCAAGTGTACACAAGCCTTGTACATGAGTGTATGTACATGCACCCATATTGTAAAACATGATCGGCATCTTTGATTCAGGTTCGGGTGGGCTCTCGGTCTTGCGGGCACTGCGGAAGCGTGCACCACAGGCAGATGTGGTGTACTTCGGGGACCTTAAGAACGCACCGTATGGGAACAAGAGCAGGGAGGAGCTCGGTGCGCTCACCGTGCTTGGTATTCAGAAACTCATTGATGAAGGGGCCACGGAAATTATAAGCGCTTGTAACAGCGTGTCGGTTTCTATCGTGCTCCCGATGTTTGAAATCCTAAACCTTCCGCGTGTGTCACTCATTGAGATGGTGGGGCCAACGGTGGCGAGTTTTAGAGGCAAGGTCGCTCGCGTCTTGGTCGTGGCCACACGTGCCACCATTGAGAGTCGAGTGTACCAGGATGGCTTTCGTATGCTGGGTGTTGAGTCAACAGGTGTGGCTATTCCGGAGCTTGTGACGCTCATAGAGTCGGACGCACCTAAAGAGGAACAGTACCGTGTGGTACGTGACGCGCTCGAGCCGTGGATACAAAAAGAGTTCGATACTCTTCTCCTCGGATGTACGCACTACCCCCTTGTGCGCGATATCTTTGAACGTGTGCTTAACGAATGTGGCACCCACCTCACCATTGTGGACCCTGCGGAGGCGGTTGCAGATGCGGCAACGCAGAGGTTCTTGTGTGAAGGAAGGGGTACGGTGCGGTTTATCACAAGTGCAGACTCTCCATTTTTTACGAGGATATCGACCCAGGTTGTGAAGCAGTGGTGAGACGCCCACCCTCCATACGATAAACCGTGTGTGGTGAGAGGAGTGCTTCGAGTGTGGGGTGGTGGGAAATCAGAAGAAATCCGATACGGGACGATTCCGCGAGCGAACGGATGGTCTCAAACATGCGTGCAAGTGCGACGTGGTCGACACCTGAGTCTATCTCGTCAAGGAGCGCGTACTTCGGCTCAAATGCGAGGAGCTGAATGAGCTCGCTCTGCTTGCGCTCGCCACCCGAGAGTCCTTCTGACACCGGCCGGTCAAGGAGTGAGCTATTGAGTCCTAGTGATTCCACGCGCTCTTTGAGCGAGAGGTAAAACTCGAGCGCTGGTATTTCTCGGCACTGTGTTGCCTCATACGCTTTATGGAGAAAGGTGCCGAGCGACACGCCGCCTACTTTGGGTACGTGTTGGAATGAGAGGAAGAGCCCTCGCTTTGCTCTCTCGTGAGGTGGCAGGTGCGTGATATTCTCTCCGTTAAGTACAATGGTGCCCTGTGTGATGTGGTAGTGCGGGTGCCCCATGAGCGCTTGCACAAGCGAGCTTTTTCCCGAGCCATTTTTGCCGGTAAGGAGTGTGAGTGTGCCTGGCAAGAGCGAAAAAGACGCGTCGTGCACCACCTCGCTCCCCTCAACCTCAACCGACACGTTTTGTACCTCAAGCGTTTTCATGGCTGTCGAGTGCTTTGTGGAGCGCGGCTAGTACGAGGTACGCGCATTTCTCCCTCCCGCCGCTTACCGTAAAACCAAGCAGATGGTCCACATCGCGTTCAGTAAGCTGTGCCGCTTCCGCAATAGGCATGTTGGTGAGTGTTTCGGTGAGGAGACTTGCGGCGGCTTGTGATATGGCACACCCAATGCCCTCAAACGACGCTTCTGCAATACTTTCGTTTTCGATACGAAGCCGAAGTGTGAGGTCATCTCCGCATGAGGCGTTCTGTGAGCGACCCACGTGCGTGGCGTGTGAGAGTGCGCCCCTGTGCGCGTTACTGCGGGCATGAGCGAGGATGTGTTGCTGGTAAATTTCGTGCATGAACGTGTTAGTAGCTGAAGACTTTGCGAGCGTTGGTGAGTGCGTCTTTGAGCGCATCTATATCCGCATGGGTAGTATACAGGTAGACGCTTGCACGTGCTGTTGCCGGAACTCCGAGTACTTGGTGGAGGGGTTGAGCGCAGTGGTGGCCGGCGCGGATAGCGACCCCGTGATCGGCGCAGATTTGGGCGATGTCATGCGGGTGGATGCCCTCCATGGTAAACGACACGATGCCGACGTTGCGCTCCGAAGGTGCACTGTAGAGAGTGAGACCGGGCACCTCGCGGAGCGTGTCATGGAGGTATGAGGTAAGTAATTGTACATGCGCATGGATTGCTTCCATGCCGATGTTGGTGAGGTAGTCCACCGCGGCACCAAGGCCGACTACCCCCGCGATGTTGGGAGTTCCCGCTTCAAAGCGGTGCGGGGAAGTGGTCCACTGTGCGTCCGTGAGACTCACCTCGTCCACGATGCCGCCACCAAAGTATCCCGGTTTCAATGTCCCCAGTCTTTCTTGCTTTCCGTAGAGCACCCCCACGCCGGTCGGCCCGCACATCTTGTGGCCGGAAAAGTAGAGGAAGTCGCAATGAAGCCCATGAACATTGATCGGAAGGTGGCCCACTGCCGTTGTGGCATCAACCGCCACGATCGCCCCAACCTCATGCGCCCGCTTGGCAATACGCGCAACAGTATTGATGGTTCCCAAGACGTTGCTCGCAAGCATGACGGAAACAACCTTCGTCCTTTCCGTAATCAAAGACTTCGCTTTCTCATAGTCAAGCGCGAGGTCTTTAAGGGGAATGTGTGTGAGCGTAAGACCGTTTCGTTTGGAGAGCTCCTGTAATGGGAGTAGCGCCGCGTGGTGCTCCATGACCGTGGCCACGATCTCGTCGCCTTTAGAAAGGTTAAATGATTGCTCAAGTGCATACACGAGCATGTTGGATGCGGCGGTTGCTCCACTCGTGAACACAATTTCATTCGGCATTGCTCCTATGAAGGTAGCGATGCGTGCCCGGACACTCTCGTACTCATCAGTCGCGCGAAGCGCACTCGCGTAGAGCCCGCGGTGCGTGCTTGCGCGGTACTCGCGGTAGTATGTCTCCATTGCATGCAGGACCGGTTCTGGGGTAAGAGAGGTTGCGGCAGTGTCGAGATACACGGTACCCTTACGTTTCAAGCTCGGGAAGTCCGACGATGTACCTAACAAACGCGGTGCGTGTTGCTCCATATGTACATGGTACCGTAAGTCCAAAAAATAGTTCCGAGCGCATGCTATTGACTTCCCACAATAATTATCTAATAATACCTATTAGGTAATCACCGGAGCATAAGACGATGTTGACGTCCGATGAAAAACTTGTAGCTTTTTGTTATCCTGGGGGAGAAGTTTCGGCCCCTCTCCCTAGAGATGTTGCCGAGCAAATGCAAGCATCCATAACCGTTGCGTGCGGGCAAGAACCGGTCATCGTGCCCTGGGTCCAAATTGAAGCGAGGTATCCGCAGCTGGTGGGCATGGACACCAATACCATGCACTAAGGCATTTTTCGCCGCCCTCGATGTAGGGCGGCGAAACATGTATAGGGATGGACCATTTTTTAGCGGTGCAATATCCAGCGTCTTGTCGCGAGGTGGGTGCGGGGCCGATTTTATTTACCCATCTCCAGCTCCACCAACCGATTGAACTCTACCGCGTACTCAAGCGGGAGGGTTTTGGTGATGGGGGCGACGACACATGGCGTGCAAAATTTACCCATGGTTGGCATACTTGTGTATGAGCGAGGAGAGAAGTGTTTGGTACGGCACACCCTCTTGTGCCGCTTTTGTCTTGATACGAACAAGGTCGCGCTCGGAGAGACGCAGATTAATATTTTTTGTTCGAGCGGTCGATTGTTTCGCTACGTCCCTAAAATATGCGAGCTCCTTTTTGATGTTTGGTACCTGCTTTGTCACACCTCCTTCATACTCACGAAGGAGGCGTTTTTCTTCCATATTCAACTGTGGGATTTTTGTAGCCATACGGTGTTATTGATTGGTACTCTTCATATAGTGCTTGGTTGCCTTGCGACTCGGAATAATTGTTTTTAAGAACCACACATGTTCCTCTTTGGGTACACATGGGACGAGGTACACATACTCATGTAGTTGCACCACCAGCAAGCGTTGATTTGGGTACTTCTTTTCGTTGGGATGGGTCTGGATGTCCAGCAAGTTGCCGTCCTGAATCGCGGTTTGTATGGCCTCAAACGAAACGCTTCGATGTTTTTTCAACCACGCATTCTTTTCTTCACTCCACTCAAAGTACATACCAAGAGTATAGACATTGTGTATGGTAAGTCAAGACAAAACGAGTTTTCACTTCCCCATCTCCAACTCCACCAACCGATTGAACTCTACCGCGTACTCAAGCGGGAGGGTTTTGGTGATGGGGGCGACGAAGCCCGTAACCACCATGCGCACCGCGTCATCGCGCGAGAGGCCTCGACTCATGAGGTAGAAGAGCTCCTCCTCGCCGATACGCCCGATGGTCGCCTCGTGGCTTATCTCCACATCGTCTTGCTTGTTGAGTACCGCAGGGAAGGTGTTGGCTTCGCTCATGTTATCCATGAGGAGCGAGTCGCATACCAAGGATGCTGACGCGCCCTTTGCGTTCCTGCCCACTTTGATGAGCCCACGGTAGTTTGCTATACCGCCATCCTTCGAAATTGACTTTGAGCGGATCGTGGACGTGGTGTGCGGTGCGAGGTGGATGGCTTTTGCGCCCGTGTCCTGCACCTGGCCCTTACCCGCAAAGACGAGGCCCAGGTTATCACTCTTTGCTCCCTCGCCTATAAGGACAGAAGACGGGTAGAGCATGGTGACCCCCGAGCCCATGTTGCCACCAACCCACTGTATCTCGCCGCGCTCCTCGACGAGCGCGCGCTTGGTGTTGAGGTTGTAGGTGTTCAAGGACCAATTTTCGATACTGATGTACCTCATGTGTGCCCCCTTGTGTACAAAGAGCTCCACACAGCCGGCGTGGAGCGATGAGGCGTTGTAGCGTGGAGCGGAGCACCCCTCGATGTAGGTGATCTCGCTCCCCTCGTCCGCGATGATGAGCGTATGCTCAAACTGGCCGCTTTGGGAACGGTTCATACGGAAGTACGCTTGGAGCGGTTCTTTCACTGCGACCCCTTTCGGGACGTAGATGAATGTGCCGCTGCTCCAGACCGCGGCGTGGAGCATGACGAACACGTGGTCGTGGATGGGGACGCATCGGCTCATGAAGTATTGCTCGACCAGTTCGGGGTACGTGTGGACGGCGGTGTCCATGTTCTCAAAGATGACACCTTGCTCCGCAAGCTCGTTTTTGAGCTTGTGGTACACCATACCCGAGTCGTACTGTGCGCCCACACCTCCGAGGTACTCCTGCTCGGCTTTCGGAATGCCGAGTTTGTCGAACGTCTCTACGATGTTGCGCGGGAGCTCGTCCCAGCGAGCTCGTTCGGATGTCTCTGGGTCGATGTAGTAGACGAGGTTTTGTAGGTCCAAGCCCGAGAGGTCGGGGCCCCATGAGGGGAGGGAGGTGTTTTGGTAGAGCTCAAATGCCGCGAGTCGCTTTTCGCGCATCCACGTGGGTTCTTTCTTGGTGCGTGAAATATACTCAACGAGTGAGCGCGTGAGGCCACGCGGTATGAGAACGGGCGAACTTTTACTCTTGGTGGTGCCAGTGCGCATGGTTGGTATAAGTATACGTGAGGTGCTGAGGATACGCATTGTTTTCCAGGCACCTCGGTGCGGTACACTGTGACCATATGCCGTTTTTAAAAAATGCCACCGCGCTCGCGCTTGCAACAGCGTTCATCTCGGGGGTGTCGCTGTTCATCAACAAAGTTGCGGTGACGGGTATGAATGATCCTGTACTTTTTGCAGGATGTAAGAACGCGATTGTTGCGGTGTTTCTAGTCAGCATTATTCTTGTGGCGGGAAAACGAGCAGAAATTGTTTCGCTTACCAAACGACAGTGGGCAAAGCTCGGCGCCATTGGCCTTATAGGCGGATCATTGCCTTTCGCGCTCTTTTTCACCGGTCTCGTTATGATTCCCGCCGCAAACGGTGCACTCATCCACAAGACGCTCTTCGTGTTTGTGGCACTGCTCGCTGTGGTGGTTCTCCGCGAGCGGTTCTCTCCCATGCAGTGGCTCGGTGTCGGTGCACTTTTTGTGGCAAACCTCGTGGTGGGTGGATTCACCGGTTTCCAGGGCTCGCTAGGTGAGGTGCTGGTGTTGGCTGCGACCGTCCTGTGGGCGGTCGAGAACATCATTGCAAAGCGCGCACTCGTGGAGCTCTCGAGTATCACGATCGCAAGTGCCCGTATGGTCATTGGCTCCGGTCTCCTTATGTTGTTCCTCACTGTGACCAATCGTATGTCGGGTCTCGGATCACTCACTGCGGAGAACCTCCTCTGGACACTTCTCACCGCAGGGCTTCTCCTCTCGTACGTGCTCACGTGGTACACGGCGCTCAAGTACGCCCCGGCCTCCTATGTGGCAGCACTCCTTGTCCCCGCAACACTCGTCACCAACGTGCTCTCCGCGGTGTTTGTTACAGGCAATTTGACTGAGGCACAGGCCGTACAGGGTTTTCTTCTGGTGCTTGGTTCCGTTCTTATTGTCCTGTTTGCTCGACCGGTCTCAGACGACCGCAAGGTCGCCATGGCACTCTCATAAAGGTATGTGTCACTAATACTTGAGGTGTACCAAAAAGTAGAGGGCCCCCACTTTGACATGGGGGCCTGTACTTTTCAGCGCAAGAGCTCCTTGCCGCTCACGCTCGGCGGACGGAGTGGTAGCCGTACACCACGATATACTCCAGCACCACAAGTGCGCCGCAAAAGAGGAGCCATTCGATGGTGGGGGGGCAGTGATGCCGTACTCACCAGCAAACATGCCAGCAAACGCGCCAGCAAACCCGCCAGCAAACCACCCGCCAGCAAACCACCCGCCAGCAAATATGCCAGCAAACATGCCAGCAAATATGCCAGCAAATATGCCAGCAAACGCGCCAGCAAACCAAGCGAAAATTACTCCAACGACCACGCCCGTTAGTATGCCAAGTGCCACCGGCCGCC
>CAYLHB010000017.1:0-2257 GCA_964383505.1 uncultured Candidatus Saccharibacteria bacterium | reverse complement strand
GCGAAAATTACTCCAACGACCACGCCCGTTAGTATGCCAAGTGCCACCGGCCGCCCGAGTACTCCTTTCTGCTCTCTACAGCCGATGATGGTCGAGGCCACCGATGTGAGAGCGATCAGTCCCATAATGCACCTAACAATCGGGTCACTTCGGGTTGTTGTCTCCTCGACGGCGACAAAGCCCTCCGGAGTACGTCGTACCTCAATCGAGCGTACGTGCTTTGTGGGTGGTAGCACCGTAGAGAATTTTGTTTCTTTATGTGCCACCACGTGTTCTCCCTGCGAGAGTGTCGCCAGTCGTGGAAGCAACGCCTGCAGTTTTTGTGGAGAGAGTAGCTCGGGCAGGTTACCGAGATCGATTGTGCGCTCAACGTGAGTAATCACTTGGCAAGTACGCACCACCAGCGTGCCCCCCTCTATGGTGGGCCGACACGCACTGCTCTCCGCCTGTGCGGGTGTCACCCAAAGCAGGGCGACAACAGCGACTACCAACCACTTACACATGCTCAACTCCTTTCAAATAGCAGGGCACTAAGGCCCGACCAATTGCAAAAATCCTATCTACATTATACTATAATACTCAAAAAAAGCAATACCTCGTGTACGTGCTACCATATACCGTATGGACGGCGTGCTTCGTTGCTCTCGCTACGCATTCGGGCCCAATCGGCTTCACTTTTGCGGTCCTGATGCGAACCGCGAGATATGGGACTATGTGAATGCGGGGTATACCGATTTTGGGCTCGAGAAGCTTCTCAAGGGGTTTGAGGTGCTCTACCCGTACCTTCGGCGCATTGCGCGGAGCAATCACCTACAAGACCCCTTTGACCCGCGCGTGGTTGAGGCGTACTGGCTCGGCAACGAGCTTCTCGACTCGGTTGATCGTCGCGAGCTTCACGAGTATCTTGCGGACGATTTGCGGCTCAAAGATCGTCTCACACTTCCCACGTGGCGACTCTTGGAGGCACGCGTGGGAGCGGGGATGCTTCCGAATCATACCTACCACGTGCTCAATGTACCCAAGCGGATGGGGCACCAAGAGGTTGAGGCGACCGTGGAGTTCATGGACTCATGTCGTGTGAGCTGGGGGAAGGTGACCGCCATAAACGGTCCGCACGTGACACTCGCCTACGAGCCGCTCGTGGCAAACGGTGGACTCCTCGCACTTGGGAGCGAAACTCCCAAGACGGTGATGCGGCGGCTTGAGGCCGACTACGACATCGAGATGCTCAAGGTGGGGGAGTATGTGACGCTCCACTGGGATGTGCCCTGTGAAGTGGTGAAAGAAGAGGAGGTGGAGTGTTTGCGTAGGTACACCCTTCGCGCTCTCAGACTCGCCAACGGAATTGTTTGATGTTAGGGTACGTGCAGTTTTGAACGAGAGGTATGACGGATGAACCTTGTGGATGTTGACCCGCACACAATTGCGATGTGGTTTGCGATCGGGTGCGTACAGGATCAAGATCGTTTCAAAGAATTACTCCCCTATGTGACAGAGGAGCGCGTGCCGGAATTTTCTTTATTGGAGACCCAATGGCCGGACATGGTGAGAGGTATTGGTACCTTCACGCATGAGCGGGTGGTTCGCTACTGGTGCCAGACACACCTCTGTGGGAGGGAGAAAACCCCGATCATGGTGGGTGTAGTGATAAACCCTCATGTGGGGGTTCCAGGGTTTGTGCAGGTGAAAACAGTGCAGGGGAGAATGGTTCGTTGTACCCCCTACCACAATCCCCGCAACCTTCCCCTTTCACCGAACGCAAAGGTACTGGTTCACGGGCATACTATTGCCATGACCATGGAGGAACTGTGTGCATGGGAAGCCGGTCATTGACCGGCTTTCTTTTTTGGTACCGTGTGGCACAATGCGCATATCGCATATGCAGAAAGTCTTCGTGTTCGGAAACGAGGAGCTGAAAAGCGATGCGCTCCCACTCAAACTCCTGCCCGAACTAAGGTGTGCGTTTCCAGATGTGACGTTCCTCACCCTCGACCCCAACGAAGAATGGGACGTGCCCGCGCACATGCTCATCATTGACACGGTGGTGGGAATCAATGAACCCGCTGTTTTTACCGACCTTGGTGCGTTTGTGGCCGCACCTCGCCTCACGTGCCACGATTTCGATGCGTACGCAAACCTGCTTCTCCTCAAAAAACTTGGGAAGGTTGAGAAGGTGACTGTGCTTGGTCTGCCGCCCGCCACGGATGCGCAAGAAGCGCTCGGATGGCTTACGGAAAAGCTTGTTACCCATTTTTCA
>CAYLHB010000016.1:0-18663 GCA_964383505.1 uncultured Candidatus Saccharibacteria bacterium | reverse complement strand
ATATTCGCATCTCCTTGTGTGGTTAAGGAGTGCAATATGTATCTGAGGTTATGCATCACCTACGTAATAATCACGGACTGAAACACATCAAATATCTAAGTATGTGGAAAAAAGTAGAAGAAAGATGTCCGTCAACAGGGAGCCTAGACTAGATATTGTACACGCGCTGTTTTTGATGTTCTGCGGGGGGGGCCATAGGGAGTGTGACGGTGACCTTGGTGCCCGCTCCTGATCCGGGACTTGTGAGCTCAACGTTTCCTGAATGCGCTTTAACCATTTCTTTTACCACGTAGAGCCCCAAGCCAGTGCCATATACGTTTGACGAGTTTGCATTACTTGCGCGAGCAAACTTTTGAAAAAGTTTTTGTTGATCCTCAATAGGTATACCAACCCCTGTGTCAGTGACCACCAACTCGACCGTTTTGTTCTCTCTTTTTCCAATCACCACGACTTGTATGGTTCCAGTTTTGGTGTACTTAATTGCATTATCAATGATGTTTGAGACAACCTGTTTCAACTTACCCTCATCCCCAATAACTTCACAAGGTAAATCACCCAACTGCTTATACGAGAACTCAAGTCCCTTTTCACGACCCATCACGTGGAACTCCTCGACAGTGGCACGCGCGAGCTTATCAATATCAACGCGATCTTGTGCATACTTCATCCTCCCTTGTTCAATGCGTGTGACGTTCAAGAAATCATCAACCATAATGGCAAGGTGGCGACTCGACTCGAAAATGCGCGTGAGCGGGGTGCGCAAGTATTCGGGAACCGTGCCGTAGGTACCCTCAAGCATGATGGAGGCGTACCCTTGCATTGCGGTGATGGGGCCACGTAACTGATGACTCGCAAGTGACACGAACTCGGTTTTTGCGCGATCTAGCTCGCGTAATCTTGCGTTGGCGTTTGCCAGGTAACGTGCCAGTTGCTCTCCTTGCTGTCGCAGCTCAATTTCCTTTCTGATGCTCCGTGTGAACAACCCGCCAAAAAATGTGAAAAGGATAAGCGTGACTACTATTATTGGTCGAGCGTTTTCAATAGTACGTAAAAAAAGAAGTGATGCAATAAAAATCCAAATGACCACAGATAGCACTTGGGTTGACAGTAATTGAGGGCTAAACGACTTGTACTTTATCATGAGGTACACCAGAAAGCCCAAAAAGATTGGCATCCCAAACAAGCCATACTGAGCCATTGACCAATCTTGAGTGAAACTCCCAACTATGTTGCCCCATGAAAATGAAAGAAGGAATGTGAACATACCAGCTCCAAATAAAATCTTTTCACCAGTTGAGTACTTGGTTTGATTATTTCTTGCCAGTGTGCTAGTTACTATAGTTACTACAAGCAGTAAGATAATAAACAGTTCGTAGACGTACGTGTAATGCCATAGTGGCCCCTCGATTGCTTCTCGATCACAGTTTGTGTAGTCAAACCCGATCAGGTTAAAATCGGTGGGCGCAAGTATGTACACAGGAATCAAAGGTACGAGAACAAGGAGTGTGATGCCTAGCTTTGGTGGTCGGCCAAAACAAAAAATATAGGTCGCAACAAGTGCTACCAAATAGATAAGTGGGTCAAAATAAATGAGGCTTGACCATACAAACATTACAATAGTTGGTTTTTCTGTAGCCCACAGAACTAAGTCAAGGATCGACCAAAGAGAGAACAAGACCGCCAATGCTGCAAGCACACCATGCAACAAAGAGCGCCAATTTGACCAAAAAATAAGGCCACTGAGTACTAGGCCAGCAAGCGTGGGGAACAGGTGTGAATAGTAGATAAACGGCGCGAACACGTTCTGTGAAAACAAAAAGAACGTTGCAACATCCCAATCGCACGCAAGAAGATTATTTTGGATTGCATATAAACCTTCCATGTTTTATAGGTCCTAAAGACCATCACTTGCCATGGGCTCGTAAAAAATCTGATAGCGTTCTTCGACAAGGTAGCGCTGAGCTGTGTACAGCATAGAGAGCACTGTGCCCACGACAATCATAAGCGCTAGTATCAGAAAACTTTTTGTGGTCATACGCACCCTAGGTCATCTTTGAAACAAAGACGTTCCCCTTACACTGAGGAATGCCACAAGCGCATGAAGCACAATACAACTTATAGGATAGATCAACATAAGAAGTAGCTCCACGCCCTGTGTTGAGAGTACAGTAGAAAGAGCAAGTAAACCGTATGCGAAAGTCCAGATAGTCCACGGAAGTGGTTTTTCGTTACTTCCGCATATGTAGGTTGAATGTATGATCGGAGTAAAAGAAACCACGGTGCTTAAGTTGCTAGCAACAAGGATAGCAACAGTAGTGAGCGCCAGTACTGAGACATTAATACCACCGGCAAGACTCATACCCCAGGCACTCATGTACACACACGTGAGAATCACATCAGTAAAAAATGCATACTGCTCCCATCCACGTGGCCAGCGAAGTGTTCCCCGCCGAAAGCAAAGGATGGCGACACCTACGCTTGAAACTGCGCATGTAATAGGCAACACAAGTAATGCCCAACTTGCATTTAAGTCAGCTTCTACAACTGTCAACAGCGAGGTCCCATAGGCCCACATGAGCCAGGTTGTAGGATTTGGCTCTATCTCATGGCGAACACTTTGAATGAAGTACACAACATAACCCAGTGCAAGTGTCGCACCTGCAAGGATTCCAAACAATTCGGGTGACAACATATATAGTTTAAAAATAATACGCAAAATGATACGTGTAGTTTACCTCCGTGCTACCACAAGTAAAGCGACGAGGGGTGCACAAAGCCACATAAACAATACTTGCTCAGTAGCGAACCAAGCATCTATAAAGTTTGAGTGTTGCAGTAGCGTGTGCGTGCCAAGTACATGGTACGTGGTGGAGAAGAGTGCGCCACCTGCGGTGAGTGCGAGTAGTACAGCCTCGATATATCTCCATGGCCCCTCGGGCTTCTCGGCGTCATTCATGTAGCGGTAGATTGCTACCGTGACTACTATGAGAATAACTAAAAAGACGATTGCCGGAGCGGCAAGGGGCCCAAGTCCGAGGGTCGGTAATTGCTTCACTGCGGGTACCTTCTCTACCACACGAGGTGCAAGCACAAGGGTTGGGTAGAGTGCAAGCATGAGCGATGCAACAAAATCACTCCCCCTCCAAAGTGTTATCGTTAATAGCGACAGCCCAATAAGAAGTAAAATGCCTAGGTCTGTGGTGAGTGGAAGCTGAACTGCCCCCATTATATTGGTTGCTTGTTCAAGTGAAGCCCCCATGATCAATGGCCTTCCGCTCGAAGTATTTCAGCCGCCCGCTTGCCCTCTCGAGAGAGCTTTTGAGGTATTTCAAGGGATACACGAATAAGCAAATCACCTCTCTTGCCGTCGGGCTTTCCTATCCCTTTCCCACGCAGGCGGAGTAACTCACCGTGCACAATGCCTGCCGGTACTTTGAGTTCAACCTCGTCGTCGAGCGTGGGCACCGAGTATGTGGCACCCAACAGTGCATCGGAAAGCTTGATCGTGAGTGTCGAAACGAGATTCATTCCTTCACGAACAAACCGTTTATCCTGTTTGACATGGATTTTTGCATAGAGGTCACCCGAGGCACCGTGGGGAATTGCCTCCCCCGCACCAGTGAGACGCACCATTTCACCGTCTTCAATACCGGGCGGAATTACCACAATAATTTCTGTTTCCTTTCTTACGATGCCTGCGCCTCGGCACGAAGTACAAGGGTTTCGAGGTACTCGTCCACTTCCCTTGCAGGTGGTACACTCGGCTACGGTGGAGAATGAGCCGAACACGGTCGCCTTCGTCTCATGCACACGACCTGAGCCCCCACAGGTACCACAGGACACCATATCGCTTGGCTGTGCTGCCCCCGTGCCTCCACAAGCTGCACAAGGCACTGTCTTCATAAGAAGCACCTTTCGTTCCGTGCCAAGTGCCGCGTCCTTGAAAGGCACCTCAATATCTATTGAGATGTCTCTACCGCGTCGTTCGCGTCGTCTTCCACCTCCGAAAAAGTCTCCAAAAAGATCCCCGAGATCAAACTCAACTCCTTGGAAACCTTGTCCAAAACTAGAAAAATCGTATCCGTCGAAGGGATTATGGCCCGCTGATCCTGCTCCAGCCCCCACTCGTCCTAAACGGTCATACTCTGCCCGCTTAGTATCGTCGGAGAGCACCGCGTACGCTTCGCCAATCTCTTTAAACTTCGCTTCGTCCCCGCCCTGTTTGTCGGGGTGGTACTGATGGGCAAGCTTACGGAACGCTTTTTTTATCTCGTCTTTGCTTGCGGTACGCTCAACACCGAGCACAGTGTAGTAGTCTTTGTGTGTCATAACGATAACTAGAGTGTATCACAACACACGCCTCACTGCGTGTCCGTACGCTTCGCGCACCTTCGTCATGCTATACAGCACGACCTAGCTTGTTTCCGCGTCGCGCACCGTTCCCTCACCACCCTCTTTCTTCTGACCCTCTTGTGGTCCCGCTTGTGAGAGTAATTCTCCTATTTTGGAAAGTGCAGAAGAGAGCTCGTCCGTGCGACCTTTGATCGAACTGGCATTGTTTTCCGTGATGGCGGTGCGTGTCGCTTGAATTTTCTCTTCAATCTCTTTCCTGAGCTCATCCCCTACTTTATCGCCATGTTCTTTGAGGGATTTTTCCGCAGTGTATATCAATTGTTCGGCAAGATTTCGATTTTCCGCCACCTCCCGCTTTTGTCTGTCATCTTGCTCGTGGCTTTTCGCTTCCTCCTGCATGCGAGATATGTCGCTTTCCGAAAGCCCCGATGATGCTTCTATGCGAATGGTCTGTGCTTTGCCTGTAGTTTTGTCTTTAGCGGTCACAGAGAGTATGCCGTTTGCATCCACATCAAACGCCACCTCGATTTGCGGCATACCTCGAGGTGCAGGTGGAATGCCGTCGAGTATGAACTTGCCGAGTGATTTGTTGTCCGCGGCCATTGCGCGTTCACCCTGCACCACGTGTACCTCAACCGAGGTTTGATTGTCCGCTGCTGTTGAGAATACCTGGCTCTTTTGTGTGGGAACCGTAGTGTTTTTCTCTATAAGCTTCGTGGCGACCCCACCCATGGTTTCAATCCCAAGCGAAAGAGGTATCACGTCCAGAAGGAGTATATCCTTCACATCGCCTTGAAGAATTCCTGCTTGTATCGCGGCCCCCATGGCAACCACCTCGTCCGGGTTGATGCTCTTGTTGGGCTCCTTGCCGAACAGTTCCTTTACTGCGCGTACTATAGCGGGCATGCGGGTTTGCCCCCCTACCATGATGATTTCGTCTATGTCGGAAACTTTGAAGGGCGACGCTTCTATCGCACGCCTCGTGATGGCAATCGATTGCTCAATGTACTCCGACGCAAGCTCTTCAAGCTTTGCACGCGAAAGCTTCATGAGAAGGTGCTTGGGGCCAGATACGTCACTCGAAATAAACGGAATATTAATTTCTGACTCTGTAGTGGTGGAGAGCTCCATCTTGGCCTTCTCAGCTGCCTCATCGAGACGCTGGAGTGCGAGGGGGTCTTTGGTGAGATCTATCCCCTGCTCCTTTTTGAACTCATCCGCGATGTGGCGAACTATTTTTTGGTCAATATCGCGTCCGCCCATGTGCGCATCACCATCAGTAGACTTCACCTCAATCACATCGTCGCCCACCTCAAGGATACTTATGTCGAAGGTACCCCCACCAAAATCGAAGACTGCAATCTTCTCATCCTTTTTTTTGTTGAAGCCATATGCGAGCGCTGCCGCCGTTGGCTCGTTGATAATACGCTTCACCTCGAGCCCGGCTATTTTCCCGGCATCTTTTGTCGCTTGGCGTTGGGCGTCGTTGAAGTACGCAGGTACGGTGATCACCGCTTCGGTGATTGTCACTCCGAGCTTTCTCTCCGCATCATTCTTGAGCTTCTGGAGTATCATGGCGGATATTTCTTCTGGACGGTAGTCTTTGTCACCCATCGCAATTAGCACCCCCCCGTTCTCCGATGCTTTCACTGTGTACGGAACAATCGTTTTGTCCTTCTGTACCGCCTCTTCGCCGAATGAATGACCGATGAAGCGTTTAATGCCATAAATGGTGTTTTGCGGGTTAGTAACCGCTTGTCGCTTCGCAATGACACCAACGGCACGTTCCTTTGTTTTACTTATAGCTACTACCGAGGGTGTAGTGCGACTTCCCTCTTCGTTTTCAATAATGCGTGGCTCGCCACCCTCCACGACTGCCATCGCGGAGTTCGTGGTGCCAAGGTCTATACCGAGTATTTTGCTCATGGTGAATGAATTACAGTTGCTAATGGTTATTTGGGTGTAACGTGTCACCTGAAAAGGTAACGGTACTACGTCGTATCCTCGTGCACAGCTTGTGCAACGACCACTTTTGCTGGGCGTAGCACGATGTCCCCCGATTTGTACCCCTTCTGAAGCACAGTCGCTACTGTGTCAGCCGAGCCACTTGCGTGCGCAGCAGCAACACCAACACACTCATGCAGGCGCGGATCAAACGTCTCTCCAACAATGCCGAACAATTCCACGCCACGCTCCTCTAGTACTCGATGAAGCTGTGCTGCAATTTGCTCTACACCCGTGCGCCATGTCTCATCAGTATTTTTCCACTCTTCATGTGTCATGGCTCCATCAAAACTGTCGAGCACCGGGATAATATCTTGAAGGACCTCGTACGTGGCGCGCATTTTATCATTTGCGCGCTCCGCCTCGACGGTTCTCCGGTAGTTGATAAGGTCTGCCTTCGCGCGTTGCCAGCCCTGTAAATGGTCTGCGGCTAGCTGTTTTGCGTCACATAGTTCAGTGCTCAATTTTCGAACTTTGCTCGCCCAGTTATTATCGGCCGACTCTTCTTCAAGCCGTAGTTCATCTTCAGAACCTGGTCCGTTACTATTGGTATGATTAGTTTGCATCTGCCACATTTTAGTGTCAATATGGAAATTGTCAATCGTAGTGTTGACATAAAAATTTACAAATGTTATAAGCAAAAGACATGGATACGAGTTACTAGTATGATGCTTATAAATGTAGTACTTAATCAAAGCCAGTTACCCGGTGCAGGAACTGGACTGTTCGTCAAAAACAGGGTGAGAGAAGGTGAAGTGATCTACAAGTTCGATCCTCACAAATCGACAATCATCCCAATCAATGAATTCTATACGAAAGACCCAGACACACAAGCGCGACTCTTGCATAACGGGAGTGTTGACTTTAGCATTCCTAATAACCCTGCGGTGGTAATCGATTCCGACCCTCAATGCTTCTTTCTGAATGAAACGTGGGAAGAAGAGCGCGCAAACTGGAAATGGTTTATCCCCAATGGCGAAAACTGGGAAGAGACTATCGGTATAGTCACACGGGATATTGTACCTGGTGAAGAACTCTTGTATTACCCCCCAGAGTGTATGACGTTAGTACACCTCGATTGTGCAACAAAAAACAAAGGTTATTTGCGACACCTACAGGATTTAAACTGGCGAGTGGAAATGCTCACTCGCACGCTGAGGATGCAACGTCATAATGCTAATGTCTGGGGTGCATGTTGGGTAAGATACTGGACCCAACTTGCATGCGCTGCAAATGACACACGGGAATGCAAAATGTAATTAGACTGTGCTCTACGGAATTGTGACTATCGTTTGCTCCACTGGGGGGCTCGGCGTGCCTTCTTAAGACCGAATTTTCTACGCTCTTTTTCGCGTGGGTCGCGCGTAAGGAACCCCTTTTCTTTAAGCTCACCTCGAAGTGCGCTGTCACCCTTTACTAGTGCGCGAGAAATCCCATGGCGAACTGCAGTAGCCTGCGACGCAATACCCCCACCTGTGACTCTCACCGTGATGCTGTAGACACGATCAACCCCTTCATCCACAAGCGGAGAGAGCACTGAACGCTGAAGCGTTGTGGTGGGAAAATACTCTTCGAGGGGCTTGTCGTTCACCGTAAGCGAGCGTTTCGAGGCTTTAGTGAGGCGCACTCGAGCAATCGACGTTTTCCGCCTTCCCACCGCCTCTATGTACTTTTCGTTTGTTGTTGCCATATTTAGATGTGTGTGCTACTCACTAATTTTGATACGCTTCATGCGCACCGCGCGAAGTTTGTTGTTGGGGAGCATTCCGTACACCGCGCGACGTATGAGCTCACGTTTCCCCTTCTCGTCAGCAACCTTTGCGAGACGTACCTCCTTTCTTCCTCCAGGAAAGCCGGAGTATCGTTCGTACGTTTTTTTTATTTGTTTTCGCTCGTCAATGACAAGTTTGCCCGCGTGTTCCACGTGCACCTCCACAAACGAGACAGCATGCTTGACCATCTTGGGGTCATGCTTGCCAAGGAGCACCTTTGCCGCCTCACTCGCGACACGCCCGAGTCGCTTTCCCGCCGCGTCAATCGTATAGAGTTTTTTTGTTTGCTCTGCCATGTGTGCTATACGAGGCCAATGTGCGTTTTTACAGCCGCATCTCCGGCTCTTTGTGCAATCCTCACAATACGGACATACCCCCCCGCGCGGTCTTTGTAGCGAGGCCCCAGCGTGCTGAAGAGCTTATTCGTCGCGTCTTTGCTGTTGCCAAGCCGTGCGAGCACGAGCCGGCGGTTTGCGACGCTGTCCACCTTACTCTTGGTGATGAGGCGTTCAACAAACGGGCGGAGTGATTTCGCACGCGCCTCGGTGGTCACAATGGCCTCTTTGAGGATGAGGTTGCGTGCGAGCGAACGCAAGAACGCGCGACGCTCGTCCTCCTGTCGTCCGAATTTCCTCTCTTTGTCGTGGTGTCGCATGGTGGTGAAGTATACCCGCAATTCAAGTCTGTACAACTACCGGAGCGTGATGCCGAAATCAGACAACGCGCGTTTAATCTCTTGAAGGCCCTTAATACCAAGCCCCTCAATCGCAAGAATATCCTCTTCTTTTTTGCGCGCGAGACCTCCCACCGTGCGAATGTTGGCGTTCGTTAGGGCACTCACGGTTCGAGCGGAGAGTGGGAGCGACTCGACCCGTGTTTTAAGCGACTCGGTGTCTGAAACCTCAGCCTTCCTTTCAGGTGCGAACGCACGCTCAGCCGTCTTGATGGTGTGCTCCTCTTCACGCTCGTGCAGTTCCTCTTTGAAACCAATAATCGCTTTGAGCTGATGAATCATTATCTCAATAGACTTCTCGAGCGCGGTGCGAGCGGTAATGGTGCCGTCCGTCTCGATGAATAGCCGAAGCCGGTTGAAATCGGTGCGATCACCTACACGCATGTTCTCCACCTCGTAGTTTACTCTGCGAATGGGGGTGAATGTGGCATCAAGCGCAATCGCTCCCACCTCTACCTTGTCGTCGTTGCGAAGCTCCCGTGGCACATACCCAAGACCACGCTCTACTGTTAGTTCCACAGACAGTGACGCGTGCTTGTCCGTGAGTTCCGCCAGATACTGGTCGGGATTGAGCACCGTTACCTGTGAGGGACATGTGAGGTCCTTTCCGGAAACGGTTCGCACACCAGAGACATCCAGGGTAACGGTCTGCGGTTCGTCCGTCATCATGGAAAAATGAAGACGCTTGATGTTGAGGAGGAACGCCACCACGTCTTCGCGCATACCCTCCACGGTAGAAAACTCATGCGCGACACCATCAATTTTTACCATCGTCACCGCCGCACCCGAGAGCGAGGAAAGGATAATGCGACGCAGTGAGTTGCCCAGTGTGTGTCCGTATCCTGGGAACAAGCCATCAATTTCAAAAATACCGGAGGTGTGCTCCTCCTTAACAATACGCGGTTTGCTCGGTAGTGCGACATTGTGGTCCATGGCGAGGTGCTAAATTGGTAATAAACATTAGCGACTATAGAACTCGATGACGACACCCATGTCTCCAGCGGCATCAGTTAGCTCACGTGTGGGCTGCGCAAGTACTTTTCCAGAGAGAGTGCCAGCATTAAAAGTAAGCCACGAAGGAGTGGTTACCCGACCGAGGTCCTCCTTTCTCCTCTCAATTAAAGGCGAGGTTTGTGTGCCCTTTCGCACTTCGAAAGTATCATTGGGGCCGAGGGCGTAGCTGGGGCTCGTGGTCCGAGAGCCGTTGACCACAATATGACCATGTGCCACCATTTGACGAGCTGCACGTCGCGAGGGCGCGAGGCCCGCCCGATACACCACATTGTCGAGTCGTGTTTCGAGGAGCTGTACCAACCGTGTCGCAGGATCACTCGCGTCAGCAACCTTCTTTGAAGCCTGCGCAACGTACTTGGCAAGTTGCCGTTCCGTTACTCCATACGCGAAGCGAACCTTCTGTTTCTCAAGGAGCTGGCGACCGAAATCTGAGAGCGCCTTCGCGCGTTTTCCTTTCGCGGATTTACCATGGCGTGCTTCCGAGAGCACAAACGACTGTGTTTGACACTTGTCAAACACACCGGCTCCGAGTCTTCGACAAATTTTGTAGCGGGGTCCGAGAATCATGGTGCGGAAGTAATTACACGCGACGTGGTTTAGGCGCGCGAGGGCCGTTAAATGGGACCGGTGTCCTGTCTTGAATGGATGTGATGGCGACACCCTTGCCCGCAAACGCACGCATGGCGGACTCCCTTCCGGAGCCAACTCCACGTATCACCACGTCCACGTCCTTGATGCCAATAAGAAGTGCTTTTTCACCCACCAACTCCCCTACTTTCGCGGCAGCGAACGGTGTGCTCTTCTTCGCACCTTTGAACCCCAATGAGCCGCTCGAAGAAGAGACCACCGTGTTTCCACGTTTGTCAGTGAGCGTTACCAGCGTGTTATTGTAGGTCGCTTGAATGTTGAGCGTTCCGCGGTCTATTTTCTTTTTAGAAAGCTTGGCAAGCGAGCGACTTCGCAGACCCTGATCTACGGTGCCCCCCGCCTTTTTAACTATACGTTTTTTCCCCATACGCTATTTCTTTTCAACTTTACGGCGACCAGAGCCCATGGTTTTTCGCACACCCTTAAGCGTACGTGCATTCGTTTTGGTACGCTGTCCACGTGCGGGCAAACGCTTCAGGTGCCTGCTTCCGCGATAGCTCCCAATGTCTTTAAGTCGTTTGATGTGTGAACCCACCTCTCTGCGCAACTCACCTTCTATAAGAATGCTCCTCTGCTCCAACACCTGACGTATTGCGTTTTCTTGGTCTGTGGAAAGTTCACACGCTTGCGTGCCATAGGATATCTTTGCGTCGTTCAGGATACTGTGGGCAAGGGGTCGGCCAATACCATACACGCTCGTAAGTGCGATTTCTAGCCTTTTTTTATCTGGAAGTGTGATACCTGCGATGCGCATACTGAGTCAATTGTGCAACTAAACAAACTTTTTCCTAGCCCTGCCTTTGCTTATTGCGGGGCTTCTTTTTGTTTATCACGTACAACCTACCTCGTCTTCGCACGATCTTGTCGTCTTGACTTCTTTTTTTGATGGACGAGCGTACCTTCATACCATAGCTACAGTCTTTTTACAATACGAGCCCTACCCCCGTATGGGTCAAGCTCCAATTTTACCGTGTCACCCACAAGCACCTTTATACGATGCAACCGCATCTTTCCCGAAAGGTACGCGAGCTTTTCGTCACCGCTTTCAGTAAGTACCACCTTAAACAGTGCGTCCGGCAACGCTTCCTCGACGGTTCCGGTCGCGGTTTCCTTACCTGTATCTTGCATGCAACGTTGGCATATCCTACCAGTGAGTGTGTTAGGAGTCAAGCAGGGTCACCACCGAAATGTCCTCGGGCTTGCTCGGGAAGCTTCTTTTCCAAAAAGGCCGCACAACCGCTTGCGCATTCTTGATGCCGGGGTACTTCCCCATCACTGTTTGGTCGGGAGGCATGTCCATAATCGACTTATCTTTTCCCGCGAGGTCACCACGTAGTGCGTCTCCATCGAACGTCCATACCAACGAAACCTGCCCTTTTATCGCAAGTTCTATCGACGAGGGAAGCTCGTTTGCGCTCGCGCCTTCGGGTGAAGTGGTTGCAGAGTCTGCCACAACATTAATTAAAAGCAGATCTTGATTTCGGAGTATCACAGGGCTTCCATCATAGCCGGGTACCACTTGACCTGCGAGGTACTTCGCTAACTGCTCGCGTGCGAAAACCACGGCATGAACGGTACCCTTTACAGACACTTCCACACTATCGTTCGATGTTTCATTAAAGGACATCTGCTCAAATGTGAAGCGCGCCGATTCTGCAAGTACGACCTTGTCCGGTGAAGTGGCTACTTCACTTTCAATCGCCTTGCGCAACGATGCTTGCAGTTTGTCTTCTATGTTTTTTTGAATCTCATCCAAGCGAGCCTGGCTCACGGACCTTTTCAAACCTTTAAACCCCCCACTCATAGGTTCTGCCGACTCTGCTGTTACAAGCTTATACTGGGGCAATCCCTCAAACCCAGGAATCGTGAATGTACCTGCGGGCACGTTGTAGTCCTCACCAGGCTGATCGGCATACACAATTACTTTCAGCACACCCGGGGTGGATTGTTCACCTTGTTTTTTCATTCCCGGCACAACCACAGAATCTCGAATCTTGAAAATTTTTCCATCTGAAGATTCAAATCGAGTATTTTTTATGAGACGTAACGGCTCCGTAGAGTACCCATTTAGTATGGAAATCTCCCCACTCGCACGTACCTCAACCTGAACTTCATCCTCTGCGAGCACTTTTTGAGTTTCTACACGTTCCTGTGAAACCCATGAAAATTGGAGCGTATCGGGAACCTTTTCTAGCGTTGCCACTGTTCGCATATCAATAGTTGAACTTTCTGTACGTGGGGTAATACTGACCGTTGCGCCCGTAAACATAAAAGACAAGCCTACAGCAGATCCAACTATTGCGAGTCCAACAACCATTGCGACTACAAGCCACTTCTTGTGTGTGCTTCCATGTTCAGTGCCCAAGGTGTCCGCATACTCACGTGAAATTACGTGTGGGGGGCTTACTTCTCGTACATGGTTAGGTGTGTGCATTGCCGAATTCCCACGCTGCTCGCGCGAAGAGCCTATGCCCCGCTTCGTCACCACATCTTGGAGTGGTGGTTTACTTCTGTACTGCATACACGCACAGTATACCAAATAAAATGGTGCTTGATAAAAGTGTAGGTTCCGTTGGTGGATAAGCCATGACTATGAAATGCCTACTTCAGTCTGCTCCACGCTTGTACTCCAAGAACTACGCGCTCTTAAGACACTACCGCACTGCGCTCCACGATTCACCGGAAGACCTTGTGGTATACCCCTATCGAGCGTAGCGTACTCGAACATCATTTGCCTGTTCACCTCATACCCGCCACGTATCTATTGCAACTGGAACCTCCATTGGTTGTTTATACGTTACCATGTTTGAAAATTGCTATACCGTAAGGAGGAAGAGTGACCGCTAGAACCGAACGTTCCCCTGCCTCGGTCGACAAGGCGCTGTCATTTTGATCAAGAATATTAATAAACAAAGTCCCGGGCGGAGAAAGTGATCGGTCAATAGTTACATGATTGTGACACTCGGCATTGGAGAGATTTAACACAACCACTACTTCACCATCGACATGCAAGCGGGAGTATGCGAGTAGTCCCCAGCCGAGCGTGGGGTACGCGAACGATGTGCCGTCCTCTGAAACCTCTCTAAAGTACATACGCCCGTAGCGGAGCGCTGGTTCGCGTTTTCGCACTTCCGCTAGCACACCAACACCCAAGTACAGCTGGTGGTAGGGATTGAAAAAATGCATATTCATGCTTTGAAACGCGCCCCAGTTCCCTCCGAACATGTTCTCACGAACCGCGCAGTCATGGAAAGGTCCTGGAGAGGCGGCTCCATCAAACCCTTGCTCCGTACCATAGTACATACTTGGAATGCCGGGTGTGGTTAAAAGGTACGCCATGGCAAGTAGTGCACGACGCGGATCTTCTGCTCCACTCAAGAATCGTTTGTAGGGGCGGGCCATTTGATCGTGATTGTCGACAAACGTCACAAAGTACTCGCTCGCATCACTTGTGGAGTAGAGTTGTTTTAAGCGTGCGTAGCGGTCACGGAGCAATTGGGGACTCGCGTGACCCTTCATGACTTCGTCAAGCAGAAAATAGAGCGGAAAGTCGAGACAGGCATCGAGTGCGTACACCTTCTCTTCACCAATGGTGCGCGGTCCAACATACCGACGCAGTGTGGTGTCATCCGCGACCACCTCGCCAAAAATAAAAAAGTTCTTTTTACCAATCGATTGCGCAAACTCTTTGATGGCAGTGCAAAACCCGGACAGAACATCATCTTCCATGTGCTTCACCGTATCAATGCGGTACCCGTCAATGTCCGCCTGTGCTATCCAGTATTTGTAGACAGCAATGAGCGTCTCAAGCACAATGGGTTTTTGAAGGTCAAGCTCCTTGAATATTGAGAAGTCTCCGTTTTCAGATTCCTCCTGGTCAAACCAATTCACTATCTGACCCCGTCGTTTGTAGCACTCGGGGCTTTGGAGTTCAGCGGGCCAGACTGCATCGTCATCTTCGAAGTGCCCGGGGGCGTTTTTGGCGCGCCAAAACCCAAATGGGTAAGGTGCTCCATCGTGGCGGTACATCTTTTGTTCATCGTTCTCGTACGCCCAATTGTTGCCGGTATGATTCACAATAATATCGAGAATTACATACATCCCGAGCTCATGGGCACGTTGAGTAAGTGTACGCAAGTCCTCTTTTGTTCCAAAACGAGGTTCGATTGCAAGAAAATTCTGTACACCATACCCATGGTAGCTTCGAGGGTCATCCTGCCTATTTTTGAGTACCGGAGAAAGCCAGACCGCGGTGACCCCCACACGCTTCAAGTACTCAAGTCGTCGTGTGACCCCCTCCAGCTTTCCTCCCTGGAAAAGAGAACCATGCTCAAAGTCATCGCTCGCGCGCTTCGGGGCGGAAGGATCATATGGGGGATGCTCTTTTCCGTCGTCAAACCTATCAACCAACAGAAAGTAGATGAACTGGTCGCGCCAGTCAGCCGGCGACGGATGCATTGTTCCCTGTGGCGTTAGATCAAGTCCTTGTATCGAGCGAGGTGTCTCGTCTTGCATGGGTCTAGTCTACCACGACTGCACGCACCCCTTCGTGTTCAGCTACAAGACAAGTGGAATCAGAGTTTCAAGTGTACTACGTGAGAGTGCGCCTTCGCGAACGAGGCGCGCCTCACCGTTGCTACAGTCAAGAATAGTGGATGGTAACGAGTTACGCGCGACTCCCCCCTCTACTGCAACACCTATCATATGTGCGTCTGGAGAGAGTGCTTGCAAGATGTCCAACACCGAGTCGCGTGGAGGCGTGCCGTGCTTGTTTGCGCTTGTTGAGGTGTAGGGCCGACCAAACGCTTTTGCGAGCTCAAGACAGAATGGGTGGTCGGGTACACGTACCCCAATCGTTCCTTGTCGCTCTACCACAACTCCACTGCCCTTGTGTGTAGGAAGTATGAGTGAGAGAGGGCCCGGTAAGCATCGCTCTACGAGCAGATGTGTAGTTGGAGAAAGATCCACATACTCCTCCATCATTGCAATGTCAGCCATGACGACAAGGAGCGGGTGTGAAGTAGGAAGTCCTTTAAGTGTGCGCACTTGTTGCACCGCTTCCACGGATGTCGCGTCCGCCCCGAGTCCATACACGGTGTCGGTGGGGTACAGGAGCACCTCTTGATTCGCAAGCACCTCGACAGCGCGCGCAATCGCTTGGGGAGCACTTGCCGGAAGTATTTCCATAACATTGTAGCATACGATAAAAAAGGGTAGTATGCACCGTACAGTTTTTGGGCGATTAGCTCAGTTGGCTAGAGCGTTCCCTTGACGTGGGAAAGGCCAGGGGTTCGAATCCCTTATCGCCCACAGAAATCCCGGAGGAGCTACAGGTTCATTTCCGCCGCTTCGGTACGTATCAATTCTATAATTTTTTCTGCCACAAAGTCAGGTGTATCCATGGGGGGTGCATTGGGGTTTGTGCGGTCACGCAAGGCGTCAGGTTCAGGTACAAATGCGTGCCTGCCAAAATCAGTTTCGACAAGCTTGGGGCGAATAAGACAAACCTTGATGCCCTCATTTTCAAGTTCCGCGCGCGCCGAGAGGGTAAGTGCGTCCACCGCGCACTTGGTGGAGCTGTAGCCACCGAGATTGGGGTAGTGATTCTTTGTAACCATTGAGCTCACGTTCACTATAACCCCCTCCCCCGCCTTTTTTAAGTAGGGGATGACCGCTTGCATCATCCGCAAGTAGCCATACACATTTACGTCAACCATCGCGCGATACTGGGCGAAACTCATGTCTGAAACAGAACTCCACATGCCTCGTCCGGCACAATTTACAAGCACATCCACCTTGCCAAACTGTCCAACAGTAAGCTCCACCAACCGCTCCACATCCGAGTCACTCGTAACGTCTGTGGGCACTGCGAGTGACCCTTCCAGAGTATTTTCCATTTCTTTGAGCACATCTTCACTCCGCGCTGCGAGTACCGCATGAGCACCCTCATCGGTCACTTTTTTCGCGACCTCGCGGGCTATGCCGTCGGACGCTCCCGTTATGATCACCACTCGTTCAGTGAGTTCCATAGTTAAGGAGAGACGCCGTTACGAAACTACCGTAATATTAAACATGGGTGTTTTGAGTGCTCCCCATAGTCGAAGCCAAAGCGGTAAAAACATTTCCATACCACGTGCACTTGTAATATCACCCAAGTCCATGACACGAGTCCAGCCATACTCACCTGCAAGTTGCTGAACGACCAACTTCGCCTCAGCATCGTCACCGCATACAAAGAGGTCGTGTGCTCCCTCTGCAACCAACGTTGGTCGCACTTGCACGCTCGCCGCAAGAGTACTGAACGCCTTAACCACTTTTGTCTTAGGAAGCGCACGCTGAATCATTTCAGCCAAAGAATCAGTGTTGCAAATGGTGAGTGTGGGCGGCATTCCTTTAGAAAAATCAAGTGGATTTGCAATATCGATTACCACTTTGCCTGATAGCTCTTCAGCAAGCGCAGACAAAATGGAAACTGCCGAATCGCCACGCAACGCATTGATAACCACCTCGCCATTCTGTGCCGCTTGTGAAAAACGTGCGATCTGTACCTTAGTATGTGTTGAATACCACACAGAAAAAGGGGGGTTTCCCATATGGTCTTTTTCCTTCTGCGCAAGAGTCGCTTCTACATCACGCGTCCCCAAGGTGACCTCATGACCTAGCTCAACGAGCCGCTCTGCATGAGCACGACCAACCATGCCGGTACCTAAAATTGAATAGTGCATAAATAACAAATCAAAACTGGTTAGTAATGAGGTATACTCTATATCAATATATACACAGTATGAGTGTACCATGAAGATACACTGTTCGTGTCCATATGCGTATTTTGGCTATAGAAACCAGCTGTGACGAAACCGCGGTCGCGGTTATAGAAGCTGACGGAGGGGTTGAAAAGCCCACCTTTCATATTGTGGGTAATGCGTTGTACTCGCAGGCGAAAATGCACGCGCAATACGGGGGAGTCTTCCCTTCCCTCGCGAAACGCGAGCATAGCGCAAATCTTGTGCCACTCCTTGTCCGTGCGCTTACTGAGGCAAAGATGCTTAAGAAGGAGGTGGTGACTCTTTGCGAAGACGTCTCTGCAAAACTTGATACTATACTTGCTCGCGAGCAGGTGCTTTTTGCAGGGCTTACGGAGTTCCTGTGTTTCCATGCACCCGTCTCGTTCGAAGCAATAGCGGTCACAAAAGGCCCCGGGCTTGAACCGGCACTCTGGGTGGGAGTGAACTTTGCCCGCGCACTCTCGCTCGTGTGGGGCACACCTGTGGTACCGGTAAATCACCTCGAGGGGCACATTATTTCTGCGCTCGTGGAACACACCACTGACCCCTCCGAGTACGTGCTGGGCGATGCACGGTTTCCACTCCTCGCACTTCTTATATCCGGAGGGCACACCGAGCTTGTACATGTCACAAACTGGGGTACTTACCACGTCATAGGGCGCACACGAGATGACGCAGTTGGTGAGGCGTTTGATAAGGTGGCACGGCTCCTGGGGCTTGCCTACCCGGGTGGACCCGAGATAAGCAAACTCGCTCACCACGCTCGCATGAATGCGCACGTCGTACAGCCGGGAGTGGCAAAGTATGAGGTACGTCTCCCCCGCCCGATGCTCACGAACCCAAATCTTGACTTCTCGTTCTCGGGCCTGAAAACAGCCGTGCTCTATGAGGTGCAAAAACTGGGAGAGCTCAACGCTCACATAAAAGGTGTGGTCGCCCGTGAGTTTGAGGATGCAGTGACCGAGGTACTTGTACACAAAACAGCGCGCGCCCTCGACGCATATCCCGCTCGGACCCTCCTTGCAGGGGGAGGAGTTGCCGCAAATACGCACATTCGCAATGCGCTTGCGCGCATGTTTGAGGAGCGCCAGCCACACGATGTATTCCATGTCCCCGACCCCTCGCTCACGGGCGATAATGCGGTGATGATAGGTATGGCGGCGTACATGCGACACCTTCTCGGCACCGTGCTGGAAAGCACCGAGGACATGCCACTCTCCGCGGACGGGAGTATGCGATTGGGGTAAGTAGTATTGACATACTATGTATTACATAGTACAATAAAAAATGGGTGGAGGTCCTCTCCCTACCCCCTAACACGAAAGCTCGGTAGGTTAGTTTCTAATGACGTGAG
>CAYLHB010000015.1:0-21843 GCA_964383505.1 uncultured Candidatus Saccharibacteria bacterium | reverse complement strand
ATAGAGCTATCCCGTCCTAAGGGAGAGATGTGGGTTCGATTCCTGCCGAGGGCACCAAAATTTGACTTTCGGGCTTTTTGCCCACTGATTCAGCCGCGCGAAGCACGAAAAGGTGAGGAAAAACAGGATCGCCGCGCAGGGCGCGGCTCGCCAAACGGAGGTTCGAGCCAAAGATTTCTTTGGCAGCAACCTTCTTCTCTTGAAAGTTGCTATCCCTTGCGATTTTGACGAGGTTCGTAGCGACTTTTATCCAATTCTCAAACGGTTCGAGCCAATCATTCTGCTTTTGTTCAATCCGCGCCATTTTTTCTTCCAGCGTCTTCTTTTCGGATAACAAGACGGCTTTTTGCTCGCGATACACTTCGCGCTCAATGTCCCTGCTCCAAATAGCCATCTAAAAGACGCTGGAGTTTGATATTTATGGCGCGGATTTTGTTTTGGGCTTTCTGAACAAAAGCAGAGGCGGATAGGGCGGACTTCGCTTTGTCCCGCTCCGCCATTGCTAGCAATTTTTCCGCCCAATCCACAGGCAAAGAAACTTTTTGAATAAGCGATGATAACTGCCGATCCAATTCTTCCTCGCGCGTGTATGGCTGATGACACTTTGAAGTGACCCCCATTCTTTAGACAGTCTTCTCCAGACAAGGTGTACTCATAATACCGCTCGTAACACTTTGCGCAAACTCTCGTGGTGACATCTTGAGGGCGGAGTGAATGCGTAGGTGATTGTAATACCACACGGTGCGGTAGACTTCTGCGACCAGCTTGCCGAGGGTGTTGAAACGGTTCGGATCACCGAGATCAATCTTGAACTTTTCCATAGAAGGACTCCTGGTACCCATTCTCCCACGGACAGCCAGGTGCCGAGCGGGAGATGGTGATACCCACACTCGTGAGTGCTTCTTTGAATAGCGCACTATCATACTCACTCCCGTTGTCACTGTGGAATATCACAGGGCGCGGATGGTCCAAGAGTGCCGCATACAACGCTTGTGTCACGAGTATGGTCGCATGCGTCGTGAGCACACTCATGCCGACGATCGTTCTTGTATAGACATCCATGACGGTCGCAATGTACACGATGGTGTTTCGCCACGTCACGTGAGTGAAGTCGGCAACCCATACGTGGCCAGGGTACGTTGGTGTGGTGGTGAGTAGCATGTTTGGGTACACTACGGCTTTGTTCTTGGATTTGTGCCATTTCTTGCCTCGTCGTCGGTATGCTTTGATACCATACAGATGCATAACCCGTTGCACCTTTTTCTTGTTCTCTTTGAGGTCGAGTGCCACTCTGCGATACCCATATCCTGGGTGGTCGCGGAGCACTAATTCAATACGTTGTTTGAGTTCCCAATTTTTGGGAGGCTTTCTGTGTTGATAGTAGAGGAATGAACGAGAGACACCAAGGAGCTGCGCCTGGGTGCTCTTTGAGATCGTCGTATCCTCCATCACCTCTTTTTTTGGGTTTCGGATAGTTTGAGGGTAATCTCCCCCACGAGACGCAACAGCTCTTCGTTCTCACGGCGGAGTTTGTTGACTTCGAGGATGCTTGGTACCTCAGTGGTCTTCTTTCCGAGCCAGTCGTATATGCTACCTTCGGAGACGCCGTGGTCCTTGGCAGCTTGTGCGACCGTGACCCCGTCGTTTTTGATGCGGTTTATAATCTGCTCCTTCACCTCGGGAGCGATGCGATGCTTTTTCATATGCACTCTATTCTAACGGATAATTCCTATCCAGAACGAGTGTCTAAATTTTGGGGGTCAGGTCAGTTGAATCGTAGTATTCGGTAAAAAGATAACGTCGTCCGTACAAATTTGACGCCCCATCTTCGGACTTCTCAAAATCTTCTACTTTCTTAGCAGTCTCCTTTT
The DNA here is from genome assembly GCA_964383505.1 of uncultured Candidatus Saccharibacteria bacterium. Taxonomy (GTDB): domain Bacteria; phylum Patescibacteriota; class Minisyncoccia; order Phycocordibacterales; family UBA12088; genus CAYLHB01. The sequence goes on along the minus strand of CAYLHB010000015.1, from coordinate 19,972 downwards.
CCCACTTCTTTTCATCTTCGGGAGCCGATACCTTTTTGTAGATTTTGTACCACCAAGGCTCGATATAAATATCGAGTTTATATGAGAACGGTTTTTTGAAAATATTTTCCATATTATTTATCCCCGCTGCGAGACCACCATTTTTCTTTTTTGATCGATTGAAAAAGTATATTCCGGCGATGACCGCGATAACGATGAGCCAAATTGGAATATACATAGATTATTTGACGAAATAGTTTATATCTTTGCCGTACAATTTGGCGAACTTCTGCAATTCCAGTATATCCAATCTTTGCTCGCCAACCTCGACACGGGACACATACGACTGCGTTCGCCTCAATTTCTTAGCGACATCAATTTGTCGCAAACCTGCTTCAAGCCGAGCTTTTCGCAATTTGCCAACAAAATCCGCATATTCTTTTGACCGTATTGTGTCTACCATGATGATATCAGCGTATATGCGGGATTGCAATACCTAAACTTTGCATATCGTGATATGCTAGAAATTGAAGCGGCGGAGCAAACCGAAAATTTCCTTTCCTCTTTTCTTTTCCGCCTTGCGGCGGGGGGTGAGGGGGGGAGTCGCAAAAAATGGCAAGGAAATTTTTGGGTTTGCCGCGCGCGAGTCCGCGAGCGCGCGTTGAGGCGCAGTTAGCGGAATCGGGGCGTACGCTTCAGTTCCGAGCCGCCACGCGCTCCGCGCGTGCGAAGTGGGTTCGCGCAAAGGCTAATATCTCACCGCAATTGTCCAAGAAGACGCGAAGCGTCTGATTGGCTACAATTGCGTGAGTGGATGGGATGAGAAAGCCGGAGGCCGCGAAGCCCCCGCCATAGGCGGGGAGGCCGAGGTGAGCCGCGCTTGGCGCTGCACTTGTGCATAACTATGTTGCGCTGTTAAAAAAATTAGTATATCCTTGTCCCCTATGACAAGCGGGTGCCACCAAGGGAGTGCGCCCGCTTGTCGAGTTAAAAGAAGACCACACAATATCCCCAGTGTAAGTCTTGTCCGCACCCCCCCTTAACAAGGTATCATCGTGGTGATGAGCGCGCGTAGTCTATGCGGTATGTTTGCGAACCGACCGTCGGGTCGTTTTTGACTTGCGCTCATTATAGGCACGTTCTTTGAAAAAATAATATCCGAACATATAAAACTACCGGAGGGGTAACACTCCCTTGTATCTCTCCGGTTCCTACACACTTCTATTACACCTCGGCACCCTCAACACGGAGGCATGTATGGACACGAGCCAGCGTACCACGTGCGCTCTGTGCGGAGCGCTGAAGAAACGTGGTGAAGTGACAAAACGCGCAGACGGATCCCACGTGTGCACTGAGACGGCTTTGTGTGGAGCACCTGCTCCACACGCTAATGTGCACTCACTCCTTGCGCACCGCGAAGGAGTGGTTGATATCAACCGTAGACGTGGGCGGCATAAAAGTCGCTTGCATCGACCTGCAGATGGAGGCAAGGATGAGTAGTGGCACGAGGACTTCTCCTCACAAGAAAGAGAGGGGTGAAGTGGTGCGTGCATTGAAGTCCTTTGCACGCATCTGGAACGACGGTTTGGGATTTCCGAACTACTATGACCTTGAGCGGGCGCTGGATATACCCTTCAAAGGCATCATCAAAAAAGCCCGGACATACCAGGGGATAGCGCACACCTACCCGGAGTATGGCTTGCCCGCGCTCGTGCTTCGCAATAACTCGGACGGGCGTGTGATTCCGGTTCCTAGGGATGTGCTCGAAAGTCTGGAGCCATTCCGTATCGATCCTTCTGAGCTTAAAAATGCGCGCGGGTTTGTGGCGACAGCCGCACAATTTGGTGCACCACTCAATACGCACGTCTGGAAGGCACTCCAGCACTACGTGGACTATCGCGGGTACGTCGTAGTGGTCTTGCCAATTAAGTACGGTCGCATCAAAAAACATAAACAGAAAATTACCGCCACGTTTCCCGATGCGCTAAAGGGGCGGGTACTCTTTGAGGGGTACACACTTAGAAGGCATGAACTCACCCTCAACCCGATGCGGTTGCGCCCGACACTCGAGACGTTTTTGACCCCTCGCGTACAGCAAACAGGCGGCGCGCTCTCACAGGTTTTTGCCGCACCTCGCTTCGAGTTGCTTCACCTTCCGCGCATCGGACGCAAGTACCCGAAGGCGGTCATGACCACGGGCGCAGTGACTCACCCCACGTATGTAGTCGACACGTTGGGACAACAGGACCGCACGGGCGAGCTGGCTACCGAAGAGCACGCGTTTGGTGCCGTCGTCATCGAGCTTGCGGAACACGGCACGTTCCACTTTCGCCAGTTGGTTGCCAACAAGCGTGGTGAGTTCTATGACGTTGATAAGGATCACGGTGCGGTGCTTTTCTCCCCGGAAGGTCACCAACCTTCGCCACATAGCGTCGAAGCACTCATATGTGGGGACTGGCACACGGGCAAGACCGACCCGACAGTGCGTAACGTGACGTTTGAGGATGAGCACGGCATCGTGCAAACCTTGCACCCAAAGCATGTGGTGCTCCACGACTTCATCGATTGCGATTCGGTGAGTAAGTGGGAGGAAAAGCAAGCGACACGCCGAGGTTTTAAAGGTCCCGTCGGCTGGGACAGCTTGTATGACGAACTGCGGGCTGGTATCGATGAGCTCGCATGGATGCAGGCACGCTACGCGGGCACGCTTCATGTGGTCGCATCAAACCACAATGAATATGTTGCAGAGTTCATCGAATCGCTACGATGGACCAAAGACAATGCAAACCTCTACATCGGGGCAATGCTCTATAAGGTCATGGTGGACGATCTTAGGACACGGCACGGTTCGCTAGCGAAACATGAGGCGAGAGCGATCGACCCGGTCGTCTGGTGGTTCCGCACGCACGCGCCGTTTGTGCGCGCGCATGAGCGACAAGACTCGCTTCTTCTACCGAAACGGAAAAAGAACGCAAGCCTGCTCTCGATGCATGGAGACAAGGGTCCCGGTGGCAAGGAGACTCGATCGACAAAAGCGTTTCGAGCTATGAACATAAACGTGGTGCTTGGTCACAACCACTCGGCGACTATCACGGGTCCGGTGTGGCGCGTGGGGACATCGACGCCGCGCATGCAGTTCTACGTCGAACAGCCCAGCACCAACTGGACCAACACCCACTGTGTTATTTTCGAGAACGGCCAGCGTCAGCTCATCAACATTGTGAACGGGTGTTGGCACGGTATGTAAGTTAGGGCGGGGCGCATGACTCCCTTATGCGCCCCGTATACCAAGCAAATGGAGTGAATGATGTTAGAGCTTGCTTCCGAGGTACCACTGCCCATAATTGCATTTGTCGGGCAATTCCTCTTCGTGTTTCTGCTCGGCTACCAAACCGCCAACATACGCGACCATAACTATTCCCACGCATTCCTCACGAGCTTTGTCATAAGCAGTGTGGAAATGGGTGTTGTGCTCACGGTTGTGAAAGCCGTGATTATCCAACAGGGCGGAGTGACCACGTGGCTTGCGTTTGCTCTCGGTGGCGCGTGCGGGATAGTACTAAGCATGCTTGTAGCCGATCGTAAGATCCCCAACTGGCGAACCCTACGTTCATGGTTCATGAGGAGATGAGTGAGATGTCAGATAATATCAAATCAGTGTACCTTGCCGGACCGCTTTTTACCCACGGAGAGCGGGCATTGCTCGGAGCAGTGAAGGGTGAGCTCGTGCACCGTGGCTACCACGTGCGAGAGCCGTGGGAGTTCTGTTCAGACTGTGTGACAGACTCTTCGCAGATCGCACGGCGGTGTATCGCGGAGCTTCTTGCGAGCGACCTCGTACTTGCGTGCCTCGATGGTGCCGATGTCGATTCGGGCACCGCGTTTGAGTGCGGCTATGCGGTCGCGCTCGGGTACGCAGTCATCGGGTTTCGGAGCGACTTTCGGGGCACCGGCGACGACGCGGAGAGCAAGGTGAACGCGATGTTCCGTCATCTCGACGAAATCATCGCATTGTCTCCTACCGATACACTCCCATCCGTTGCAGTTCAAATCGTTAATCGCGTGGATGCACACTTCAAACGTACTCAGCAGTAGCAAAAAAAGAAACGCGCGTACCAACTTAACCTCGCCGTTAGAGGTGTACACCATTTGCTCTAAACAGTCATCATGAGAGAGGTGTGTGATGCAAACTCAAATTCTTACATATCTGGGTGAGTGTAGGATTGAAGCAGATATGACAGCGGTCATTGCCGCGCAGCTTCCGACGGTCTACATCACTGGCCCAACAGCGACCTTATCGCCCCGGAGTTTATCGGCGAGGTCCGTGACCTGATCGACCAGGTCTGCATTGTCAAATCGGTGCTCGACGTCCCATTTGACGCAGAAGACAGCTTCACCGTAAGAAAAGACATGGCTGGTAAAGCTGATTTGGTGGTGGTCTGCATCGATCCGGATGGCGACCAGGAAGTCGATGTGGGTGTCGAGGCATACATCGCATTTTCGGCCGGTGCGATCGTACTTACCGTTACCATCGATGGGTGCAATCTCGATGACATGCCGAGGGTCTACGTATCTATTCACACAAGCTTCGTCGACCTGACGGACGTCAATGATACGCAGCGTGCGAGAGTGCTCGCACGAGAAATCCTCAGGGCACTCGTCGACGAGGAGCTTCATGGGGACACCGACGAGTCGGTCGGTCGCTCACACCAAGAGTGACTCGTCTGACAGCTAACGAACAAGGGCTATCCTGCTGACACCTGTGGGAGGGCATGCCCCTCCCACCATTCTTGGAGAACATGGATGACCACACCTTCCGATGGCGCGTACCCCGCGTCTGTTACTCTTGCGCCGGATATATCCGGTGTTGCAGACACTCCTGCGTCGGTGCTTCGAAGGTTTCTGAATTACGGGTACCAGCTGGCGCTGCGATGGCAATGGGTGCTCTGCATGTTGGCCGGCGCAATCGGTATCCACATTATGGAAACCATGTACCGGTTGAAGATATTCGACTCGTACTGGTCGCTCGAGGCGATTCTCACCATTGAGCCGTTTCGCCTCGTTGCGGGCGTGAGCTTTTTTGGGGTTTCCGGCGTGCCCCATCATTCTTGAGCGGATGGGCAGTGTTCATCGTGTGTATCGTGGTGTCGCGCACCATCATCAACTTCTACACCGGCGAGCCGTGGAACGAGTATGTCATCGTCGGCATCATTGTGCTTATCTACGGCCTCTTCCTCACTATGCAGTCATGGCGGTACCCGTACGCGCGACTCGTCCCATGCTCTGACGTGATGCCTCACGACATACAAGTTGGGGCACGTCTTGGGGTGGCGGTTGGCATCGGACTCGTGATTGTCTCTACACTCATGACGGTTGGTGTAGGCAAGCTTCTCATCGCGCAGGCACGGCTCTTTGAACCAGGATGATGGATGGCGTACCTCTTCGGTGCGGCACTCCTCATCGCCTTCGAGGAGTACATTGCACGCAAAGGATTAAAGGTGCAAGAGAGAGAACTCTTTCCCCGTTACTTGCCCTTTAGTATCAACAAGCGGGAAGGGACACTCATTCCCCACCAAGTGCGACTGGAGTGGAGGAGTGCCTACTGTCTCTTTTTTGTCGTGAACTTGTTTTTGAACGCAGGACTCTTCTATGGGTATCGCGATGCCATGCCGACGTTCATTTTCGGATGGGCGGTCTACACCATCTGGGATGTCATCCTGCGTTCGATAAACAACTTCCTCTTGGGCGAGCGGTTCTACGTGGTGCACGCGCTCGGGATGCTCCTCGTGGTGCTCGGGGCCTGGCTCTCATTTCTTGGTGGCATACCGAGTATGTAGATGGGCAAGAGTAAGCATAAAAAGACTCGACACCATCGCAAGCCCCGTTTTCACGGAGGCAAGCGACACTCCCACAACATTTCAGTTGTTCTTGAACACCACCATCGTGCGTATCACATGCTCTTCCATACCGGGTACCCACATAGCGATGTTGCGCGTGTACTCAACAGTGTGTGGCTTTCTGCTGATGGGGTACTGGTTCCGATACCGACGCGACTGCTCAAGTCTCTCATCTGGTGGCTTAGCCGAAAAGGAGTCAAGCTCACCATGGAGGATTTGGGGATAGGCGAGGCGCACCAACATCACCTCACATAGCGCCCCACCATGTTCTTTTGCTCTTTCGCGGCGTCTACACGGACGCCGCTCTTTTTTGAGCTCCTTGTCGTTTGCATGAGATGGTACAATGGTCTCATGAACAGTGATGACACATGGCGCGAGAAGCTTACGTCCGAGCAGTACCACGTGCTTCGTGAGCGTGGCACCGAACCTCCATTTTCGGGAAAGTATGCTACCCATCACGAGGATGGTATGTATCGATGTGTAGCATGTGGGGCAACGCTTTTCTCTTCGACAACCAAGTTTGACTCCGGCACGGGCTGGCCGAGCTTTACCGATGTGGCGGAGCAGGGTGCAGTTGAGCTACGAGAGGACACCTCGCATGGTATGCGACGCACGGAGGTGGTCTGCGCCAGGTGCGGCGGGCACCTCGGGCACGTGTTTGAAGACGGTCCCACGAGGAGGGAGGACGGGACAAAGGACACGGGACTACGGTACTGCATCAACTCTGTGTGCCTTGCGTTTGAGTCTGGTACACCATGATTCGGTACGTGCTCATTGCGGTGGCAACCGTGGGCGTGGGGATGGTTGCGGTGCTGGGGCTTGCATGGTATGCGCTTTACATCGATACCACACCTACGCATTTCGAAACGAGCAGGGTGGTGTCTTTGCCAAGCAAAGCGCAGGTCAACCCACCAAGTACGCAGGTGCTCTCATTTGGAACGAGCACGTTTAAAATCGAAGTAGCAGATACCCACGCAACCCGCGTGCGTGGCTTGTCGGGAAGAGCCATGCTCCCGCCGAGGACGGGCCTCCTGTTTATTTTTTTAGACGACGATACACATGGTATATGGATGAAAGATATGCGTTTTCCCATTGACATTGTGTGGCTCGATGCTGATTTGCGTGTGGTCCACATTGAGTCCGATGTGTCACCCGATACGTTTCCCATGTCGTTTGTGCCGCCGGTACCCGCTCGTTACGTGTTGGAGGTGAATGCGGGAGAAGCGAGCACGGCAGGTATTGTGACAGGAAGTCAGGCTATAGTGACTCACACGTAGACTCACACAAAGTCAAAAGACCCGTGGTGCGGGCCTTTTGACATATTTGGTAGGTGGCATGTAAGCCGGATTCTGTACCCGGCACTTTCTAGGTGCCTGACATGCTTTTTCTTAACCATACCGCAATTGGTACGTTGTGAACGTGAAAGACAACCAGAAAGCGCCGGGCGATAGTCATTTATCTGGGATGTGCGTCGCCGCATACCTCAAGCGGTACTCCCAGCACTTTCTAATGTTTGAGCAGACCCATACACCAATGTTGTAAGATTTCACAACACTGAAGGATTGGCACTCATTCGCTAGAAAGTGCTGGGCACGACCTTGCACACAGGTAAGGGTTTAGCCGTTTCACCCCTCGTTTACTCACCCTAAGGTGAGGTATGCGAGGATTAATCCGCTTGCGCGGACCCCGCCCCCTTTCGAGTTTGGCGTCACTGTTCGCACCTTGCCCGGCACTTTCCAGTCGTCTCTCATGTACGAGAATACAGTGGTGTCATCCACTCTCGCACGGCAGACAAACCCCTAGAAAGTGCCGGGAGCAGGTGTTACCTGCTACCTTTTCCCGCTATGAGCGGGACGTGTGTCCGGACTTTCCTCAGTCACGCATCAAAAGTGCTCGACCGCGACTACCCTGCCACCTGTTGTAATTATACCACATGACGTAAAGATACGCCAGGGATGCGCGTGGACAGCGTGGTTTGATGATAGTAGCATGAAGACATGGCACGCCGTTCTGCGCATGTTCTAAAAGAAGATTCGCTCACGGACGGCGTGGATGCCCTCCTTAAGACGCGCTACGCTCCCGCGGCACTTGTGATTGACGAGCAGTACGAGGTGCGTCTGTTTCGAGGAAAAACCGGGCCGTTCATAGAGCACGCTCCCGGAGCTGCGAGTACGAGCGCACTCACGATGCTGCGCGTGGGTATTCTTGAGCTTGTGGTAAGCGGTATAAAGGAGCTGCAGAAGGGAGGGCGCGCCGTACTTCCCGCAGTGTGGCTCGAAGACGACAGTGGCGATATGCTACTTGTTGCCATAGACATTCATCGCATTGAAGTGTCCGAGCCGCTGCATGAGCGGCTTTACTGTGTGGTGTTTAAGGTGCTCGCACGAAAAGGAAACGGGAGTGTTGATATTTCTTCGCTTGAGGAGGCACAGCGTGCGCTTGAGGTGGTGACGGTGCGCGAAGAGCTTGCGCGTGCGACCGTAGCGGAACGTGAGACTCGGCTCGCCTACGCGGCGCTCCAGCGGGAAAACGTACTATTAAGGAATGAGGCTCGTGCGGCGCTACGGGAGGCGACCGAGAAAGAGCGCGAGCTTGTGCGTGCACTCAACGAAGCGAAGGAACGTCAAGTGCTCTCAACCGCCATTCGTGAGAGTATCGGTGAGGGGGTCGTCGTGGCGGAAGCGAGCGGAAGCATTATCCGCGTGAATGAGGCGCTCTGCGGGCTTGTGGGTGGGAGTCGTGGGGAGCTCTTGGGCAGACCTATTCAAGATGCGGTGCCTTTAAGCCGTAACGGCGTACGCCTCACGGCGCACGAGCTTCCTACCACCCACGCGCTTCTCAATGCGCAATCAGGCGTTTTTGAACCTGTCGAATGCCTCTGTCTTGTTGAGCGAAAGGATGGGAGTAAGGTAAGGGTTGCGGTGCTCGCAAAAGCGATTGAGGTGGAAGGCCGGGTTATTGGGACGGTTTCAACATTTCGCGATCTCACAAACTTGGAGAAAGCGCAGCACGCGAAAGAAGAATTTATATCTCTCGCGAGCCACCAACTCCGCACACCACTCTCGGTAATTGCCCTCAACCTCGAACTCCTTGAGAGGTCAGGCAATGCGTCGTCACTTTCGAGCGAACTGCGGGGCTCGCTTGCGACCATGAAGCGCGCGAGCAAGCGTATGGTGGAGCTCATGAACATGCTCCTCTCGCTCGCGAAAGTAGAAGCGGGCTCACTTGAACCCTCGTACTCCTTTGTGGCGGTGCCCAAGCTCATTCGCGAGCTCGTCGAACAGCTCCAGCCCATGGCGCGGGAAAAGGAGGTACGTGTTGAGGTGCGTTGTGAAAAAGCGCTCAAGCTACGGAGCGACCCGCAATTTCTCCACATGATTCTACAAAACCTTATGAGTAACGCCATCAAGTACTGTAAACAAGGAGGGCATGTTCGCTGTACCGCGTCCGCGTATGGTGAACAGGGAGTCTCATTTACCGTGAAGGATGATGGGATTGGAATACCTCGAGCGGTGCGGCCAAAAATATTCTCACGCCTTTTTCGAGCTGACAACGCGGTGCGCACACATACCGAGGGGACGGGTTTAGGTCTCTACCTCACCCACGCGCTCGTACACAAGCTGGGTGGTGAGATATCATTTACCTCGCAGGTGCACCACGGGACGACATTTTATGTGAAACTCCCCGGGACTGCTTCAACACAGGAGGGCACATAGCGTCCCTTGAGTGCCATTTCCAGTTTCTTGAGGAGCGAGTCGGCCGAACAGGGTTTGGAGAGAAATGCGTACACGCCCTTGTGCGCCATGAGTAGCTGCGCGCTTGGGTGCGCCGAGAGCGCGAGCACGGGTATGCGCGCCGTCACAGGATCCAGTGAGAGCTCATCGACCACATTCGCTCCTGTTCTCCCACCCAAGAGATAATCAAGCACGATAACGTCGGGTCGCTCCTCCAGTACAAACTTACTGATAGTATCACGACCATTGTGTTCAACCACCGTGTACCCTTCGTTACGCAGGAGCGATGAGAGCGATCTCCTTAGCTCGTCGCTGTCATCCACCACAGCAATTTTTGAGACGCCCTTTTTTCGTTCCATACATGTCGTGGCACTGCAGGCTAAATAAGTATAGGAGAGTAAACATGAGGAGCACATGAAGAGTGTGTGTGGTACAACAAGGTAATGAGTGACGCGGGGACAAGTGAGTACTACGACTGGGACGAGTACATAGCGGAGGGCATTTGTGCGCTACCACAAACATTTCGTGAGCGCATAAAGAACGTGGCGGTTCTCTTGGAAGATAAGCCTGACAAGTGGGTGAGGCGTCGCGAGCGACTTGGGGGCAACAAAACCTTGTTGGGGCTCTACCAGGGTATCCCGCTTCCGTTGAGGGGAGAGGGCTACGGTGTGGGCGAGACGCTACCAGATACTATTACACTCTATCGGCAGCCCATCATAGAAGAAGCGGGCGGAGATCCCGCACGGGTGCGAGAGGTGGTAATCGAAACCATATGGCATGAGTTCGGGCACTACTTTGGCCTCGACGACGATGAGTTGTGTCGCCGCGAGACGCTACGTAGTAAGTAAGAGTTGCGCACGACATCAGTTCAACTTCTCTACGCGAGTTTTGTGGAGAGCGTCATCCTATGATCCCTCGGTTCAAAGAGGGTGATTTTAAAAGGGTAGGTCCTCCCAAGCTCAAGCGATGTGCGAAGTTTTTCGGGACTCTCAAACTCACTGATGTGTACGAGCCCCGCCACCCCCTCTTCAATTGAAGCGAGTGCACCGTGCTTGTTGTACTTGATGATAACAGCCGATACCGTGTCGCCTTTGTGGTAGCGCTCTTGTGCGCCTTTCCAAGGGTCCTCTTTAAGCGCCTTAATGGAGAGGGATACTTTACCGTCTTTGATTTCGATGATTTTCACCTTCACTTTCTCTCCGAGCTTGTAGACTGACTTTGGATCTTCCACAAGCCCCCAGTCCATTTCCGAAATATGTACCAATCCCTCAAGGCCCTCGTCAATCTTAATGAATATTCCAAAGTCAACCGCGCCGGTCACCTCTCCCTCCACCACATCACCCACACCAAGCCGGTCTATGAGGGCACCTTTTTCCTCCACTGGTCCTTTTTCAGAAAATATAAGCTTTCCTTCAGTGGTATCTGCGGTGATGATGGTCACCGATATTTGTTCACCCACCAATTTGCGGAGCTCGTCCAGGATTTTCGTTTTGTCCCCGTCCTCCACACGAGGGTAGTGTTCATCCTTGAGCTGGCTTGCGGGAAGAAAGCCGGGAATACCTTGCCACTCAAGCATGAGTCCTCCCTTGTTGGCTTCGCGGACCACGAGTTCAAACGGCGTACCTTTTGCGACCGCCGACTCCGCTTCCGCCCATATGAGGGCTTGGCGGGCCTCCATAAGCGAGAGCTCAATGTACCCCTCGCGGTTTACAGGATCAACTACTTTTGCCGCAATGGTATCACCCACCTTGACGCGACGAAGTACGTCTGCGGCTGTGAGGTACTCACGTCCAAATAAAATACCGGTGCCAAACGGATGAAGGTCTACGTAAATGCGGTTTTTACCCAGGGCAACCACCACACCCTCCACCAAGTCATCCTCACTCGGTGGCGTGGGGCTCTCGGCAAAGTAGCGGTCCATCACGGACTCTTTCTTGACTGTATTCTCCGATTGCCTTAGTGTGCCCTCCTCTCGCACACTGTCGTCTGTTGCTGTTGTCATATACTAAAAAAACGCCTAGGGTTCCTGCGACAGCCAGATGCATCCATTGTGCGCAGGGGTTAGCCCAGGGCGTTCCCTTTTGGGAAAGCCGATAATGTGAGCACTATACAGAACATCTTGTTTTTTGTAAAGCCATCGTTCGGCATAAAGGTACCCATCCCTTCCTCCAGTGCACATTGTGAGGTATACTCTCGTTATGGTTATCACCTACCACGGAGCGGAGTTTTTCAAGGTTTCATTTGGCGATACTATACTCGCGTTTAATCCAATTTCGAAGGAGTCGAAGCTCAAGCAATCCCGCTTCGGAGCTCATATTGCACTCGTGTCTCTCGACCACCCGGATTTCAATGGCATCACGCAGGTTACGCACGGTGAGCGAGCGCCATTTGTAGTTATGGGCCCCGGGGAGTACGAGGTGGGTGGCGTGCTCATTCGCGGGTACCCCACGGTATCGCGCTACGGTGGCGTGGAACGCATCAATACCGCGTACTTGGTAACCATGGAGGGTATGCTCCTCCTCTTTTTGGGAGCAATCGCTACCAAAGAGTTGCCCGCCGATTTGCGCCAGCGCCTCGATGACCTCGATATTGTGTTTGTTCCCATAGGAGGAGAAGGGGTGCTTGAGCCCGATGAAGCGCACGAGCTTGCGGTCACACTCGAGCCGCACGTGGTGATACCCATGCACTTCAGTGAAGTGGGTCAAAAGAGCGCACTTGAGAAATTTTTAAAGGAAGAAGGGGCGACAGTGCGCGAGAAGGAAGAGAAGCTAACGGTAAAGCGCAAGGACCTTGAGGGCAAACAGAATGAGATTGTGGTACTTGCGGCCTAGTATGTTGATCGATTACCTTGAGCGCCTACGTCGTGAACCCAAATCGGTACGTGCTACTGCAACGTACATCATTTCATTGTCGCTCACTGCGGTAGTAACGTTCATCTGGCTCATTGCGAGAAGTGTAACACCAGCCGTCACATCTACAGCGTCGGCCCCCAAAGGGGTTGAGGCGATTAGAGAGCGATTCGAAACGCTTTTGCCTACTGATGATACGCCACAAAAAGAGATCGCGCCACCACGGCAGACTATCGAAGAGATACTCCGAAGTCGTGCGAGAAGTGGTAAGCAAGGGGCGCCAAGTGACGTGGCTCCGCTGCCACCAGCTGTACCATCTCCCGCCAAGGGAGGTGAGCTCGAGTCTCCAAATGCGTTTGCTACGCCGACCCCTCTTAAAGGTGCTGGTACGCTCGAATCGGACGGTATTTTATGGTAGAATAGCAGTATGGCAAGGAAAAAAAGCGACGGAGCAATGGAGGTGGGTGCCGTACCCTCACCACTTGGTCTCGTCCCAAGGCCGATCACGACCGAGATGCGTGAATCGTACCTCGCGTACGCTATGTCGGTCATCACCTCACGCGCGCTTCCCGATGTGCGAGACGGCCTAAAGCCCGTCCATCGTAGGATTCTCTACACCATGCATCGCATGGGTCTCGCTTCGAGTGCCAAGTTTCGCAAATCCGCTGCGGTGGTGGGAGATGTATTGGGAAAGTACCACCCGCACGGGGACAGTGCAGTTTATGACGCGCTCGTAAAAATGGCGCAGGATTTCTCAATGCGCTACCCCCTCATCATGGGCCAGGGAAACTTCGGTTCCATTGACGGGGACAGTCCAGCCGCGATGAGGTACACCGAAGCGCGCATGTCGCGTATCGCTTCAGAAATGTTGCGCGACATCGAGAAAGAGACCGTTCCGTGGCGGCCAAACTATGACGGCACTCAAAAAGAACCAGAGGTTTTGCCGGCGGCAGTGCCGAATCTTCTCCTCAACGGCACCCTTGGTATCGCAGTTGGTATGGCAACCTCGATTCCACCCCACAACCTTCGTGAACTCATCGATGCGGTCATTCACCTCATCGACCATGAAGATGCTCCCCACGATGAGTTGTTTCAGTACATCAAAGCGCCCGATTTTCCTACCGGTGCGGTTATTTTCAATGAGAAGGATATTCGCCATGCCTATGCAACCGGCAAAGGGCCGATGGTGGTGCGCGGTGAGGCTGAAATCGTGGAGGACAAGCGGGGGAGCTTCTCCATCGTGGTGACCTCGCTCCCGTACCGTGTCAACAAGGCTGACCTGTTGGAGAAAATTGCGTCCCTTGTGCATGAGAAAAAAGTCGAGGGTATTCGTGATTTGCGCGATGAGAGCACTCGCGACATTCGAGTGGTCATTGAGCTCAAAGGGGGTGCACAGCCGCAGAAGGTACTCAACTACCTCTACAAGCACACCCAGCTCGAGGACGTGTTCCACCTCAATATGGTCGCGATTGTAGATGGGGTGCCGCAGACACTCTCGCTTAAGGGAGTGCTTGAACAATTCGTGCTCTACCGCAAGGAGGTGGTGCGCAAACGATGCGAATATGACCTCACAAAGGCGCGGGATCGTGAGCACATCTTACTTGGCCTCAAGAAGGCACTCGATCATATTGACGCAATCATAAAAACCATCAAAGAGAGTAAGGATGTGCCAACTGCGCACGCCGCGCTGATGAAGAAGTTTGGTTTCTCCGAGCGCCAGGCGACCGCCATTCTTGAAATGCGACTCCAAAAGCTTGCCGGTCTTGAGCGCAGGAAGATAGAAGATGAGCTCAGGGAGGTGCAAGCACTCATCAAATGGCTCGAATCGGTACTGAAAGACAAAAAAAAGATGGCGAACCTCATCAAGGACGAGTTGGTTGACGTGAAAGAAAAGTACGGTGATGAGCGCAGGACGAAGCTCGTAAGGGGGGGTGTCAAGAACCTTAGCCCGGAGGACCTTATACCTGAGGTCGAGGGAGTGCTTGTGATCACCAAAGGGGGCTACATCAAGCGTACCAACCCTGATGAGTACAAGCGCCAAAAGCGAGGTGGAGTGGGTGTGGTTGACCTCAACACCAAGGAGGAGGACTTTGTGACGCTTTTTCTCACCGCAAATACGCACGATGACCTGCTCTTCTTCACCAATCGTGGTAAGGCGTACAAGATCAAAATGTACGATGTTCCGGAGGGAAAACGGGCGACCAAAGGTAAGAGTATTATGAATTTCCTCCCGCTCGCACCGGAAGAGCGGGTGACATCGGTGGTGGCAATGACCAAAGAGGTAAAACAGTGCGAGGGCGCGCTCCTCATGGTGACGCGAGACGGGGTGGCAAAAAAAACAAAAGCAGAAGATTTTCACGATGTCCGGCGGAGCGGTATTATTGCAATCAAGCTTGGTTCGGGCGATGAGCTTATTCGCGTCGTGTTTGTCGGAAAGGGAGATACCGTAATACTCGCGTCCAGCAAGGGCCAGTCAATTCGCTTCAAAGAATCCGATGTGCGTGAGATGGGCAGGGCGGCTGGCGGTGTGCGTGTGATGATGCTTGGAAAAGCAGATTTGCTTGTGGGTGTCGATGTTGTTCCGCGCAGTATGAAGGAAAAGGATGTCGCACTCCTCTCTGTTGCCGAAAACGGCTATGGAAAACGTACCCCGCTCGAGCAATTCAAAATACAGAAGCGTGGCGGGTCGGGCATCAAGTGCGCAAGCATTACGGAAAAATCAGGCGCACTCATGGCAACCCGTATCCTTCCTCAGGATACCGAGGAGCTGGTGGTGGTGTCGCGTAAGGGGCAGGTGATTAGAACGAGCGTTGAGGAAATACCGCTCCTGGGCCGCTCCACGCAGGGGGTACGCATAATGAAGTTGCGTGAGGGCGACAGTATTGCGGCACTCATCTGCCTGTAGTAGAGGTCGGGTGTGCATAAAACACACAGTAGCGCACTTGTGGCTGGTATACTGGTCGTATGGCGTTTGTTGAACCTACGCACGTGTTGGAGCAGCTAGGTGTGTCACAAGGAATGAGTGTCGCGGATTTTGGTGCCGGGGCCGGTTACTACAGTGTGCCTGCAGCTTCAATGGTGGGGGAAAATGGTGCGGTGTGGGCGATTGATATTCAACAAGATCTTCTCACCAAGGCAAAACATATCGCCTCCCCTCAGCAAGCGAAGGTACTCCGTTTCATTCACGGCGAGTGTGACGTGCCGAGGGGGAGCAAGTTGCCGGACAGCTCAATGGATGTGGTACTCGTTTCAAACATGCTTTTTCAGAGCGATAATAAACTTGGGGTGCTTGAAGAGGCGATGCGGGTACTCAAACCAAATGGCAGGTTGCTTGTGATTGAATGGTCCAGTTCATTTGGCGGTTTAGGGCCTCCAAAAGAACACGTACTTTCGCGCGAGGTGGTGCGGACGATGTGTGCGAAGACTGGCTTCGACTTCGAACGGGAGCTTGATGTGGGGGACTATCACTATGGGTTTGTCTTTAGGTACCATGGATCGTAAATGGAGCATTTTTGAGATTGTGGCACTCGCCATTTGTGGTTTCCTAGCAATAGGTGCAATTTTTGCACTTAGGTTATATAGCCCCAAGGATAAGGTTCCTACCCCCGCATTAGTTGTCTGGGGGACGCTACCTCAACAGCAGATGATTCAGTTTTTTTCGGTACTGAAACAAACTACCCCCTACCTCGAAAAGATTTCATATGTGGAGTTACCCAAAGATAGATACTACCAAAAACTTCTCGAGGTTTTTGCGTCGGGCGCAAGTGAACGTCCAGACCTCTTTCTTATTGACCAAGCGAATTTTCTCGAGTTTGAAAATAAAATATACGACATCTCTGCATCATTCCCCCCCGCTGCACTAAAAAGTGAGTATGTAGAAGCATGCGAGACATTCCTTGTTGGTGGTGCTGTCCGTGCGGTCCCCTTTTATATCGACCCACTTGTGCTCTATTGGAATCGTGACATGTTTGCCAACGCGGGGCTTTCTAAGCCACCAGAAAGTTGGACTGAACTGATTACCATGACACCAAAGTTGACGGAATTCGACTCCAGCTTAACAATTCGCCAAAGTGCCATCGCGTTGGGGGGGTATGACAACATTAGAAATGCTCGTGGGATACTGTCCGCTCTGTTTCTCCAGTCTGATTTACGCATAGTGGACACAGGCAGTGCCGCGCGATATTTAGTTGATCTCGGGGAAGGGGGACGAGGTGAAGGAGAGGCCCCGGGGGAGTCAGTACTTCGTTACTATGCGGATTTTTCCAATCCCACGAAAAACGTATACACATGGAATTCTTCACGACCCATGGATCGCGAAGAATTCGTTGCCGGATCCTTGGCGCTCTATATTGGGTTTGCAAGTGAGTATGAGGAGCTACGCAAAGCGAATCCGAATCTAAACTTTGATATCGCACCACTACCCCAACGGCCTACTGCTAAAAGAAGAACAACCTACGCACAGGTCTATGGTTTTGTGGTTCCCAAGCAAGTACCAGTTGAGATCGCACAAGCGGCCGTTCAAGTGGCACGCATGCTTTCATCTAAATACGCGTTGGAGCAATTTCAAACACTGTACGCGCTCCCACCTATCCGCCGTGATTTGGTTGTCGCGCCACAAACTACCACCTACGGCACGGTTACCTACACCTCCTCGCTTATGGCGCGCTCATGGCTTGAACCGTCAAAAAGTGTGACCGATACGGCTTTTAATACGATGGTGCGGTCGGTTGTCTCCGGTGCAAGCGCACCTTCATCAGCAGTCGGCACGGCCAGTAATGAGTTGAGAGTCGCGCTTGATGCGCTACAACGGCGTTAATCTGAACTTTTACCCCCCATGCGTGCAAATGTAGTGTGTAGTTACTCTCATGAGAATGTTACCAACAAACAAAAAAGGATATACTATACATATGAAGAAGATTGTACGCTGCATCTACGTATTCATGTTGTTTTCCGTATTCACGGTTCCGCATTTCGTTACAGCACAATGCAGTCCCTGTGACCCTGCAACACAGTTTTGTAGTCCGCTTCGGTACTGCTCCATTCAGGAGCTTCTTTTGGCGATTCTTGATGCCGTCATCCAAATACTATTCCCTGTGGTGGTTCTCGCACTCGTGTATGCGGGCTTCTTGTTTGTGAAGGCACAGGGTCAACCTGGTGAGTTGGAAAAAGCGCGTTCGGCTTTTTTCTGGGGTGTGGTGGGGGGACTCATTGTGCTGGGAGCGAAGGGTCTCGCACTTGCAATTGAAGCGACAGTAAAATCTATTACCCCTTAATGGAGTACTAATCTACACATAGGTTCACATGACAGTATGCGCTCGCCTTTCCTGCTATTTCTGCTTACTACCTGTCTGCTGCCGCTCATGAGTCACGGGCAGCAGACCATACGGAGCATCATAGAGCGTGTAGTAGACCTCATCACGCTCGCACTTCCCGTAGTAGTCGCCCTCACGTTGCTCTTTGTGCTATGGGGCGGCGTAAAGCACATTTTTGTGAGTGGGGATGCAGAGGGCCGAGAGAAAGCTCGACAAGCATTGGTGTGGGGGGTGATTATCCTCTTTGTGATGGTGTCTGTGTGGGGTATTGTCGCGGTACTGCGGTATACTTTCTTTTAAGTATGAAAATAGTACCCTCTCTGTTTTCGTTGATTCCGCTCCTATCTTTTCCACAATTGGCAGGGGCTGTTACCGTCTTAGATGATCTCTTCATTGCGGCATACTATGTGATCGCATGGCTTATTGCCCTTGTAATTGGGGTAGGGGTACTGGTGTTCGTGTGGGGCCTCACGCTGTTTGTGCTTCGAGCTGGGGATGAAAAAGGCAGAGAGGAGGGGCGAGCGCGGATGCTGTGGGGAGTGGTGACGCTTTTTGTGATGGTAACAATTTGGGGTGTGGTTGAAGTGATTAGCCAGACGATTGGTGTAAATGGGGTAGTGTCGTGCCAAGCACCGTATATTGGTCCAAATTATGTCTCTTCGTGTATATTCTAGATATCTGCAACATTGTGTATACCTCACTGTGTTCCTATTCCCGATGGTAACGTACGGGGATGTAAATCTCGGCTACTTCGTAATACCGTTCATTGTAGCTAGTATCGATTTTGTGCAAACACTCATTCCGCTCCTTGTTGGCATCGCGGTGCTGTTTTTTGTGTATAGGCTTACGATTTCATTGCTGTACACGGACAACAATGAAAAGCGCCAAGAAGCACGTCAACAGATGGTTTGGGGTATCATTGCGTTGTTTGTCCTTGTGTCGGTGTGGGGACTTGTCAACATACTCTCCTCCCTCTTCAATCTGCCGCAGGTTACTTCAAAGACACCCTATGTAGAAAAACGCTAACATTTGCTGGTTCCCGTGAACTATCCACAGGGCAGACCTTGTTTGTCAGCAAAAGAAGTATATTCTCTGATTTAAGAAGGTATTCAACATAGTTATCGTTCGACAATACCATTTATTACTATCACACATAGTTCATGAAATCATTTCTTATTCCCGTAGCTGCGTTTGTGTTCGCACCAGCGTTTGCGGGTGCTCAAGCAATTGATAGCACATTTGTAAATGACATAATTGAATTTATATCAAATACTGTAAATACACTTATACCGCTCCTCATAGGAATCGCGGTACTCCTGTTTATTTACGGCTTGGTGACATTTGTACTTGCCGCCGATGATGAGGAAGCTCGCAAAGCGGCGCGCTACAAGATGATCTGGGGCGTAATTGCTATTTTTGTAATGGTTTCTGTGTGGGGTTTGGTGAATGTGCTTGCATCATTCTTTAACCTCAACACTACGTCTATAGCACCTCCTGAAGTGCCAGTTGTTCCACCGATCCCATAGTTTTAGTCCTGTTGAATTGCAACGAGGCATCAAAATGTTGCGTCGTCCATTGTAATGTGTTGCGAGGATGTAGGTTCTACTTGGAGTGCAATGGAGCGTTTCAGGTAAAGTATGGATGATCTTGCTTTATTTCTTGCAAAAATAAACGAAAACATCGTTAATCCGATACTTGCATTACTCTTTACGGTAGCGCTACTCTATTTTTTTGTTGGACTTTTTAAGTTTGTCCAGGGAGCAGAAAGCAAAGAGTTGAGACAGACAGGAAGACAGCACATGTTATGGGGTATTATCGGCTTGTTTTTTATGACAACCATCTATCTCATACTTCAGATGGTCTTGGTGACATTCCAGCTAGATGCTGATGTACCTGCTGAGGTTCCTCTCAACAACATTATCTAGACTAACAACTAGTTGGTCGTACACTGACTCTCTTTGTGAGACGGAGGGGAGCTCGGACACAAGTTGCTTGGCGGATTCGTCGCGTGCTCCTCATCCGGCATGCGCTCGCAACCCCACCTCGGCCACCCCGCATACTGCGGGGACTTCTAGGTCTTCGGCCTTCTCGTCTCCCTCCGATCACAAAACAATACTCGGCAAAGTTTCATTTGCTGCTCATTATTTGTGTCGGAGGGGAGACTCGAACTCCCATGTCTTGCGACACTAGCTCCTAAGGCT
>CAYLHB010000014.1:0-22734 GCA_964383505.1 uncultured Candidatus Saccharibacteria bacterium | reverse complement strand
TTCGCCAGGCAATATGCTACACTGAAAGTCTCAGAAGAGGTGTCTTAAAAAAGGGTACCTGTCACTACTTAGTAAATAATATTCTTGCTTCGATGCCTTGTCTCCAGATTTGAAGTTTTCTACAAGACTCAAGGGGATCTAGGACCCACTCAAGACAGTTCGAGCCCATGACTCGTTCAAAATATACCTTGCTAAATATAGCGATTTTAGGAGACACGGTCTGTCTCACATGACTGCTGCCGGGCTTGGATTCGAACCAAGATCTCACGCCTCCAAAGGGCGTCGTGCTACCGTTACACCACCCGGCAATATGTTCTAATGTAACCTATAAGAGCTACTTATACCATAAATCCACCCCCGCACCCTCCTAGCCAACTCGGTACTTTTTTTGACCTTAATCCTCAATGTTCCATGGTAATTTTCCCCGATATTTTTACGATTTGTTGTCAGTTTGTGTTTTTTTAGATACACGTAAGTAATGCAAACCCCTTGTTGTGCCACTTCTTTATTCCAATGCGCGGTTACTTCTTTTATACAAGAGCGTGAGGTTTCGTGAATGTACAAACTAAGCAGAATCCAATCTTGTGGAACAAGCAATACTCGTATGAGCCACTGTAGATATATCCTTACCATAGCAGGATCACTATTTGAAAAATCGAGACCAACACTCACGCTGTGTGGCTTTGCTTTTGATCCTTCAGCCCAATACAAGACCGCCCCTATGAGCTGTAGTTCACGGAAAGATACCTTCCCAACCTCATTGTATCCGGCGCGTATCGCCTGCAACTCGCGTTGAATCCTATCCGCTTTACGTACGACCGCACCCTTACGCTATGCCTCAATACGTTTACGCGTTACGCGTTGCTCTTGTTTCAAAGCAAGGCCAACATCCCGAAGTCAAATTGATAATGTTGATTTTGCCACCGGGACTACTGCACGTATCTCTCCATACGTTTTACCTTGCCGACGAAGCGAGATTGCCTTTGGGCGCATGTCTTTTTTGGTAGCATAAGAACTATTATAACTAACTATGTTACCATCAAACATGGTTCGTACAGGGGTGTTTCAACACCTAATGTCTCAAATCGTATCAGCAGGACACGTGTAGCCGTTGAGCACCGTCCAGGTGCCATCGAGGGTCTCTCCGTCTTCTCCCGCGGGGCTCCATGTTGCTTCAAAAAAGCAACAGTTCCCAATTTCGAGGTTTTTCCAGAGCGCACGGCGGTACTGCCCAACCGAATCCATACCGTCTTTTTTCATGCGCTCGATGAGGTTTGCCATGAAGCCACGGTGGGTGACAACCAGTATGCGCTCCTCTTTCCTGTCCGCGAGGTGCTCGAGCGCACGGCGCGCGCGTGCGTGGAACTCCTCCAAGTTTTCCTCATCGCTGTAGTGCCAGTGGTCGCGACCGGCGAAGAGGTAGAGCTGGCCCATAATCAAATTTGATTGGAGTGAAAACCAGCTCTTTCCCGCAAGCTCGGTCGGCCGACGAAGCTCAACGAAGAGGTCACTCTCCTCAAGTGGCACATTGAGCGTTTGATTCACTATCTCCGCCGTCTGCTTCGTGCGCGTGAGAGAGCTCGTGAGTATGACGTCAAACGGCGGGAGTGCCGCAAGCTTGGGTGCTATCGCAGTGGCTTGCGCCCGCCCCGCACCGGAGAGCACGGTGTCGTCAAACTGGTGCACCCAGTGTTTGTTGAGGTGGGTTTGTCCGTGGCGAAGAAAGACAACTGTTTTCATAGGCACATTCCTACATCACCCCCACCTCGTCGCGTCGCTCCGCAAGCTCGAGCGGGAGGTGGGTAAAGTCATTCCACGTGACGAGGCGCCACCCTTCCCTCCCGCGCTTGTCGCGTCCGAACCGCGCAATGGAGACACCCGTATTCACCGACTCCATGAGGAAGCGAATGTTGATGTACGTCTCGGGCTCGGGCGCTCCCTTGGTGAGCATGTAGGTCACGATTGCCTTCAGAAACCCGAGGTGGGTCACCACCACAAGCGTGCGCTCCTTCCGCTCAAGGAGGTAACCGAGCGCGACTCCCGCCCGCTCGTGAAGGTCGAAGTAGTTCTCTTCGTCCTCGTAGTGCCACGAGGGGTCTTTGATATGCTCCTTGCGCAACTGCATGAAGGTTCGTCCTGCATCCTCATCGCGATGGCTGTTGAGGAGTGAGCTTGGTGGTACAAACTCCCGAAATAAATGCTCCTCTTCAACCTCTTTGCCGCTTGCCTGTGAAATCGCGTCGGCGGTTGCACGCGCACGGAGGAAGGGGCTTGCAATGAGTGCCTCGAAGGGAATAGTGGCGAAGCGGGCACCCACAAGTGTGTTCTGCTTTCTGCCGTGCTCGGTCACCACATCATCCGGGGCTTGAAAAATGTTTTTCAGATTTGCCTCGCTCTCGCCGTGGCGCACGAAGTAGACGAGCTTGTGGGTGGTGAGGCTCATGGTGTGTGGGGCTCTGACTCCCCGAGGACATCGATAAGGGCAAGCTCAAGCGGAAGTGTGGGGAGAAAACTGCTCCCCACACGATCGTGTGCCGTGAGGAGCGCGGATAGGAGCATGCTGTTGATGCGGGACGGCTTATGCTTCGCCATCGCCTCGAGTGCTCGCGCATCGTCCACACCAAACTCCGTCGAGAGCTCGTCGCGAAGCTCCGGCGCAAAACGGAACAGGAGCACGGCCCGAACCGATTTGAGGATGAGCTTCATCAAAACTTTGGAGTCTGTGGTGGTGCTTGACAGCGCCCGTACGAGCGTAAGCGCTCTCTCAAGCGACCCCTCCTCTACCGCAGAGAGGAGTGCGAGTACCTGCGCGCTCTTGGGTGCGCCCGTGAGCTCCTCCACGGTCGTTTTGTCGAGCGTGGTGCTCGTCGCGCCCATCATCACCTTCTCAAGGGTGCTGTGCATGTCGCGAAATGACCCTTCCGCAAGGAGTGCCACGAGCTCTGCAGCCTCGGGAGAGAGCGCGTAGCCCTCCTCTTTTGCTACTTTTTGTGCGAGGGTAACAAGCGTGTCGTTGTTCGGACGGCGCACGGTAAACACCTGGCATCGTGAGACGATGGTCTCCGGCACCTTCGCAAATTCGGTTGTCGCGAGAATGAATATGGCATGTGAGGGCGGTTCCTCAATGGTCTTTAGGAGCGCATTCCACGCCGCTTTTGAGAGCATATGCGCCTCGTCGAGTATGTACACTTTGTATTTTGATTCAAACGGGAGTGCGACCACCTCTTCACGTAGGGCGCGCACATCGTCAACACCAGTGTTGCTTGCGGCGTCTATCTCATAGAGATCACGCTCGGTGGTACCGATGGCGCGAGCGAAAATGCGGGCGAGTGACGTTTTCCCCGTGCCGCGCGGCCCACTCAAAAGGTACGCGTGCGCGATTCGGTTTTGCTCGATGGCGCGTGTGATCGTCGAGACGATATGCTCTTGACCTATCACGTCATCCCACGATTTCGGGCGATACTTTCGGTAGAGAACCTCCTGGGACATGGCACGAGTATACCGCACAAAACAGCTCTCCTCTAGCACCGCTCTTTTCTATACAGTACGGAATAAAAGATACACCACACAGTTTCAAGCAATGTGGAGCGATCCGACCCTTTTAGGGCCCAACTTCTTACGGGTGGTAGACAACCTCGTCGTACTTCCACACATCTTCCGCGAGTTTACGATCGATGAGGCCGAGCACAGGTATCTCCGGAAACCACTCCTTGATGAGCTTCGCCGCGAGCTTCGAGCTTGCGAGGTGCTCGTCGTCACTCACAGGAAAGCCGGCGCAGTCGCAGTGCCCCGCGATTGCGATGAGTGCAGGGTGCGCCTTCTCCACCAAGACCGCGAGGTCTTCGTGGAGCGCAATTTGGTGTGCCTCGCCCCGCACATTGGTGCAGGTACCATCCGGCCCAGGGACTTTGATGCGGTACACGCACGCGGGACCCACATCGAACCCTTTTCGTGCGGTAAACTCACGCACACGAGCTGATGCGCCGGTGATGCGGCCGTCCGAACATGAAACAAGTATCATTTTTTGCGCCATAGAAATGCTGCTTATTGCTAGACTGGGATTTTATGCCGAGATGGGTGCAACGGCAAGTCTCTGTACACACACCAGCACCTAACAAACCCCTACCCCCGCTTCGCCCTCGCGCGGTCTATTTCCGTCAAATGTTGTTTACGAAGTCGTACCGAGGTGGGGGTGACTTCGAGGTACTCGTCTTCCGCCATGATCTCAAGCCCATTCTCTATGGTGAGTAGCTTGGGCGGCACGAGCTTGATGGCCTCGTCCGCACCTTTGCTCCGCATGTTGGTGAGCTGTTTGCCCTTCGTGGGGTTCACGGTCATCTCATCGCCCTTACTCGTGTTCCCTATCACCTGCCCTTCGTACACCTCAGTATTGGGCTCAATGTAGAGCGTCCCGCGAGTCTGTAAGTTGTCGAGTGAGAATGCGAGCGTCTTTCCCGTGACCTGTGAAATCATGCTCCCCACATCACGGTGTGCGATGTCTCCCGCATAGGGCTTGAAACCGATGACGCGCGTCGCAAGAATGCCCTCACCCTTGGTGTCCATCACAAACTGGTTTCGGTAGCCAAAGAGCCCGCGGGTCGGTCCCTCTAAGACTATGCGCACGCGGTTGTCGTGGTTTTCCATCGACACGAGACGGGCCGCGCGCACACCGAGCCGCTCAATCACGATGCCCTGGCACTCGCTTGGTACGTCGATCGTCACCTCCTCAAACGGCTCCATGCGCACCCCGTCCTCAACCTTCTCGATGACTTTGGGCTGGGACACCTGTACCTCGTAGCCCTCTCGGCGCATCTGCTCAAGGAGAATCGCGATGTGGAGCTCGCCTCGCCCGCGCACCGTGAAGCGCTCTCCTCCGCCTTGGTCAAACTCAACACGCAGTCCCACGTTCACCTCAAGTTCCTTTTCCAACCGCTCGCGTATCTGACGGCTCGTGACGTACTTTCCCTCACGGCCCGCAAACGGCGAGTTGTTTACGAGAAAGAAAAGCTCGATAGTGGGCTCATCAACGGCTATTGCAGGGAGGAGTGGCACCGAGTCGGTGTGTGTCAGTGTTTGTCCGATGAAGACGTCGGGTATACCCGCAACGATAGCGATGTCGCCCGAGCGTGCTTCGGGTACCTCCACACGACTAAGCCCCTCAAACCCAAAGAGCTTGGTAATCTTACCCTTCCACACACCGCTCTCCGTGCGCGCGAGCACCTGGTCGCCCGTCTTTAGTACACCTGCGTAGATGCGCACGATACCGAGCCGGCCAAGATAGTTGTCGTACGCAAGGTTGAACGGCTGTGCGCGGAGCGGCGCGTCGTCATGTCCCGAGGCGACCGGCACGTGTGAAAGAATGAGGTCGAGGAGCGGGGTGAGGTCCTTTGATTCGTCGGCAACCGCGCACTTCGCAATTCCCTCCCGCCCTATTGCGAGCATGGTGGGGAAATCAAGCTGTTCATTGGTAGCTCCAAGCTCAGCAAAGAGGTCAAACACCTGGTCGTGTGTGCGCTCGATGTCTGCTGCGGGCTTGTCTATCTTGTTGATGACTACAATGGGCCGATGCCCGAGCTCGAGCGACTTTTTGAGTACAAAGCGGGTCTGCGGCATGGGGCCCTCCTGTGCGTCCACCACGAGGAGCACGCAGTCAATTGAGCGGAGTACGCGCTCAACCTCGCTCCCGAAGTCGGCGTGCCCGGGCGTATCCACGATATTTATCTTAGTGCCTTTGTAGGTGCACGACGCGTTCTTAGAGTAGATGGTGATGCCACGCTCTTTTTCAAGCGCATTGCTGTCCATGGAAACACCCTCACCCACCGCGCCCGTCTGGCGCAAGAGCGCATCGGTGAGCGTCGTTTTCCCGTGGTCAACGTGTGCGATAATGGCAATATTTCGTATGTCCATAACAAAAAAAGAGGCCCTTCGGCTGTCCCTTTATTATACTACAGGTCACTTTTTACGTCAAAGCGCCCTGACCAAATTGTCAGGGCGCTCTCTGCGTCTAGGTGGATACAAGCGAAGCCACAGGTCCTTTGGTCGGTTGCCATTCACACTGTTCTGCGCACTGGTCCACTGTGGGAAGGAGGTGCGTCACCGATCTTGGCGACCAACCTAATATACGGGCATCGAGGAAATACGCGAGCACAATGACGTTGCTAAGCTCGCGTATGATATCGTCTCGGAGCGCAAGGATGCCGTTCGCCTTTTCGTTGTTAGGCCTTGTGTCACGAGCACAATGTTCGTGTCCAGTGACAATCACCATCGCCGCGTGTGCAGTCTTCGCTCCCTCGGTGATAGACTGCCGGTGGGCGTGTGCAAGCCCGGGCTGCTCATCGCATGAGACCGAGGGACCCGCGCCGCTTACGCCATAAATAATGGGTGCCTTGCCAAGCACTTGGCGTGCTACCCAGTACATATAGGCGTGCAGAAACAGTTGTCCGAACGCGACAAGTCGTGCGTCCATGCACGACACAACAACAACCTTGGGCGCCTCCTTGAACTTCTTGTGGAGTATGCGCCATGGCCACGCCATGGACGATTCATCCGCATCTTCCCCATAGAGCACGCCGGTAACGTGCTTCCCAAGGTACACGAGCACAAAATACCGCACGGTGTAGAGTACCGCACCCGCAACAAAAGAAAGAACTGACATGGGGTACCAACCTCCCTGTTGAACCAACCACCCATACTACTCACATTATATGAGTTGACAAGCCTCTTACGCACACCACCCACTCGGAAGTAAAGCTTCCGAGTGGGTGGTGTGGTGAGTAGAGATAGTGTGAAGATGTTGTTTAGTAGTTGCGGAGCTGTTTCGCTTTCGCGTGGTGGCGGATTTTTTCGATCGCCTTGGCTTCAATTTGCCGTATGCGCTCACGCGTGACCCCAAACTCCTTCCCCACCTCCTCGAGGGTGTGGTAGATGCCATCCTCAAGGCCGTGACGGAGCGCAAGAATTTTCTTTTCTTTCGGAGAGAGGTCCTCGAGGATGTCTTTGATCTGCTCGGAGAGGATCCGATGAGCGGTCTCCTGGTCGGGTGCCACGAGCGTCTCATCTTTGATGAAATCACCAAGAACCGAGCGGTCGTCATCACCATCCCCCACGGGGCTCTCGAGCGAAACAGTGTCCTGCTTGATTTTCTCTATCATGTGAATTTTTTCCGTTTCAACACCCATCTCAATCGCTATCTCTTCGGCAACGGGATCGCGCCCGAGATCCTGCGCGAGACGCCGGAACACCTGCTTGTACTTCGCTATGGTTTCCACCATGTGGACGGGTATGCGAATGGTACGACTCTGGTCGGCGAGTGCGCGCGTGATGGCCTGGCGTATCCACCACGTCGCGTACGTGGAAAACTTGTAACCCTTTGTGTAGTCGAACTTATCAACCGCTTTGAAGAGACCGATGTTGCCCTCTTGGATGAGGTCAAGGAGCGTGAGGTCGGGTGAGCGACCGATGTACTTTTTCGCAATAGAAACCACGAGACGCAGGTTTGCGCGCGCGAGGAGGTTTTTCGCCTCGATATCGCCCTCCATCACACGCTTCGCGAGATCGCGCTCTTCAACGGTGTTCAAAAGCGGGTACTGGCCAATCTCACGCAGGTACATTTGGATGCTGTCGTAGCTACTGTCACCCCGCTTGTACACAGTGCGCTTGTCGAGGAGGTCGGTCGGCTCTTCTTCAGAGAGGATATTGCCCCCTTCGAGGATATCCACCCCGGCGACGTTGAACTTGTCGTAGAGCTCCTCGAGGAAGAAGATGTCCTGCTCGACCTTCGGGAACTCACGCAGTATCTCGTCGTAAATCACGTAGCCACGCTCACGCCCCTTCTCAAGAAGCTTCACGAGCTTCGCGTCCATCTCTGAAATCTTCGCCGCGCTTTTGCTCGGTGGCGCGCTCGCGCGTGCGGGAGCGGCCTTGGCCTGCTTCTTCGCTTGCGATGTGGGCGCCTTCTTTGGCGCAGCCGCCTTGACCAACTTTTTAAGCGCGGTACCCGAAAGGGTGCGCTTTTGTGCCTGCTTCTTTGCGGGCGCTTTTTTTGTGGCGGGCCTTACGGTCTTTGCCGCCGGTTTCTTTTTTGCCGCCGCCTTTTTATTGGGGGCGAGCTTTTTTTTAGGGGCCGGTTTCTGCACGGCCCTTTTCATACGTGTATTCTTTTTGGCTTTGGTTGCCATTATGTAAAGTTACCAACACAGTATGCAACAAAATGCTTAATCTGCAAGTGTATGGAGGGCGTAACGGGCAGCCTCTTTCACCTCGGTGTATGTTGCATAACACTCAAGCTCATCAAGTGGCGCCCACAGAAATTCGGAAAGCTCTTCCGGGTCGAGCACCACGTACGCACCATCCTGCACGCGACATAGGTAAAGTTTCACCGTTTTTCGTTTTTTTTGTCCATCACGCACGATATCGTATGAGTAGACAAAAGGTTGCTCGGGTGAGAGCACACCCGTAAGACCCGTCTCCTCGCGAAGCTCACGAAGCGCAGTTTCCTCTTCGGTCTCCCCATCTTCCACCTTCCCCTTGGGGAACTCCCAAAAACCCGCTCTGCGCTTTTTCACAAGCAGTGCCTCAAGCTCGCGCGTGGTACTGCGCCGGAAAGGAATGCACCCGCAAGCACGTTCGTTACTACTGTACTTTTCCATGAAGGTATACTACCACAGCAAAAAAACTTATTCTGTGGTACAACGTACTAATGTTCACCACCTACTACCGTTCTCTCAAAGATGGAAAGCTTCGCGTCACCGATGATCCTCTCTTAGGTGTATGGGTGCACGCAGAGGACCCCACTGACGAAGAGAGGGGGCTCATCGCGTCCCGATACGGCTTTGATGTGAGCTTGCTTCGCGACGCGGGCGACCCCTACGAGGTGCCGCGCTTCGAGGTCGAGGATGGGATATCTTACTTTTTTACTCGATACCCGTTCACGAAAAACGGTGAGGTGGTCACTATCCCGTTCCTCATCGCAATCGCAGAGAGCGCGACCCTTACGGTATCGATGGGACACGCACCGCTCTTTGACACATTCATTTCGGGAAAAAACCAGATTGTGACCACACAAAAAACGAAGCTGTTCCTGCAGTTTTCCCACGCGCTCACCCTCGCGTACACCAAGCATCTCACGGAACTCGCGCGGGAAGTACAAAGGTGCCGTGCGGAGTTTAAGACGATACGCAACCGCGATATGGTGCGGTTTGTAACGATTGAGAACGCCCTCAATGAGATGCTGGGTGCACTCATTCCAACGGGCGAGGCGCTCCGCACCATACTCTCCGGCAAGTACCTCGCGACACATGAAGATGACCGGGATGAAATTGAGGACATATTACTCGCCACCGGCCAGCTCATCGAGAGTGCCAAGGGCACCCTCAAAACGATTCAAAACATCAGAAACTCATACTCCGTCATTCTCACCAACAACCTCAACCAGACCATCAAGTTTCTCACCTCGCTCACCATCATCATGACCATACCCACCGTGGTGAGCTCACTCTACGGCATGAATGTCACCCTTCCACTCGGTGAGCACCCATTCGCGTTCTATGCGATTCTACTCACCATACTCACCGCAATGCTCATTTTTGCGTGGGTATTCTCAAAAAAAGAGTGGCTATAAAAGAGCCCGCCGAAGCGGACTCTTTCGTGCCTGGTGTTCACTCACCACGCGGGCGGGAGTGCATGGTAGAGCGGATGTTGATCCATGAGATCGTAGATCGTCGTGTACTCTTCTAAATTTTCCATGGTGCTCTCCATAAAAGGAACAAAACCCGCGTCGTGCGGGTCCCTTTGTTCTGTACAAGACCGCACGACTACAAAGTCACTTGCGCGACGACTAAGACGACCTTGTACGTAACACTCTGCATCACGCTCTAACGTAGCATACACTTCACCTACCTACAATATCCCTTTTACACAGGTGCATGATGGGGTACACTTCTGCGATGCGAACATTCATCAGGAAGAACGCGCGACTCCTCGCTAAGTATGCAACCACAGGAAGTACCGGCTTCGGGATTGATATTCTCGCATTCACGGTACTCATGAATAGTGTCGGTATGCACTACCTCGCAGCTACCATACTAGGTTTTTTCATCGGCAGTTCCGTGCATTTCTTGCTCTCAAAAAAGTTTGTGTTCAAAGGTGCGAAGCGGCCGACTCGCGACTCGTACGTCCTGTTTCTTGCAGTCGCAGGTGCAAGCGTGAGTGCCATAAGCACACTCATGTACCTTGCAGTGGGAGTGCTCGGCACCCCACCTCTCTTTGCGCGCGTAGGTGTGGGTGCGTCGGTCGGCTTTGTGGCCTACCTCTTGCACAAGCACTACTCGTTTCGCTACGAAGATGGTGTGCACACACCCTCACCGACATCGTGAGTTTGGGCGCGACAGTCGCTACTCGTACCGAAGTGCTTCGATGGGACTTTTCCTCGCGGCTTTCCGCGCCGGGTAGAGACCGAACACAAGACCTATGATGCTTGAGAAGAGGAGTGCACCAAGCGCGGCGAGGTAGGGGAACTCGTACGTCCACGCGAGGTCAGTAAACGACCTAATGCCGAGCGCGGCGAGGTACGCGAGGAGCCCGCCCGCCACGATGCCCACCGCTCCGCCGAGGAGCGTGAGGAGTATCGCCTCAATGAGAAATTGAAGGAGGATGTCCCCGTCGGTCGCGCCCACCGCCTTACGAAGGCCTATCTCACGGGTGCGTTCGGTGACCGACACGAGCATGATATTCATAATACCAATGCCACCCACTAATAGCGCGATGCCGACGACCGATGCGAGGAAGAGCGTGAGGATGGAGAGAATGGTGCCAATTTGCTCAATGAGGGCAGCCGGCGTGCGCACCTTGAAGTCATTCTCTTCACCCTCCTCGAGGTTATGGCTCTCGCGCAGGGTGAGCTCCACATCCCGTGTGGTGCGGTCAAGGTTTTTCGGATCATCTACACGAATAACAAACTGAAAAAAGTGAGAGATACCAAGGAGGTACGTTTGTGCGGTGGACCATGGAATGAATATCGCATCATCGAAATTTACAAACGCGACCTGTCCCTTTTTCGGCAGCACTCCCACCACGCGGAACTTGTACCATTTTATCGTGATTTTTTCTCCCACTGCGGGATTATTACCGAAGAGTTCCTCTTTCACCTTGGAGCCGATAACAGCAACGAACGCTTTTTGTTTGATCTCCTCTTCACTAAACGCAATACCCTCCGAGGGGTATGCATCGTACACCTCCGCAAAAAAAGTGGCGTTGCCACCCGTCGTTTGTGGGGAAAATGTTTCACTCTCGTACGACACCGGGCCGGTCACTATGACGAGCGGCTCCACTTCCGTAATATGTGGTGCATTCGACCTACGTTTGAGCGCTTCAACATCACGAAGCTTAAGTGAATCGGAAAGCAATGTTTCGCTAAAATCATTGGGGCCAGATGTCTCCCTGCCCCCCTGCACCACAAACGTGTCCGCCCCGAGTCCGCGAATCTCTCCGAGGATAAGCTCCTGGGTACTTGTCCCCATCGAGACGACGAGCATGACCGCAGCGACCCCAATCGCAATACCGAGGAGTGTGAGTGCGGTGCGGGTGGGTTTTGCGCGTACCCCCCTGCTTGAGAGTGAAAATGCGTGGATGAGCTTCATAGTGCCGTGTCTTTTTCAAGATGCCCGTCACGAATATAGAGTACTCGACGTGCGTAGCGTGCGATTTCCTCATCGTGTGTGATAAGCACAATCGTCTTACCTGCTTTATTTAGTGACGTGAGTATATCCATGACCGCTCTACCCGCAGCGCTATCAAGGTTGCCGGTCGGCTCATCCGCAAAAATGAGTGCAGGGTCGTTTATGAGTGAGCGCGCGATTGCGGCACGCTGTTTCTCTCCTCCCGAGAGGAGTACCGCGAAGTGGTCTACCCTATGGTTGAGACCTACCGCACTGATTGCACGCACCGCGCGCTCACGCCATACGGAGGCAGGCACCGACGAGTAGTAGAGTGGAAGCACCGTGTTGTCGAGTACTGTCTCGCGGGGAAGCAGGTTGAACTGCTGAAACACAAATCCGATATCCTCGTTTCGTATGCGCGCGAGCTCCTGATCGGAGAGCTCATCTATGGTGCGCCCCTTGAAGCGGTAGCTCCCCGCGGTCTGCCGGTCGAGAAAGCCGAGGATATGGAGCAGTGTTGATTTGCCCGACCCTGACGGTCCCATCACCGCCACAAACTCTCCCTCCGCAATGGAAAACGAGGCATCGCGAAGTGCCATCGTGCCGTCAGTGTAGGTTTTTGAGAGGTGGGTGACATCTACGAGAGCCATGACGCTGTGGGGTACTACTCCTCTATGAAAAGGACGATGCGCTCGCCCTCCGAAAGGCCGGATACAATCTCGGTTGTTCCCTCGGAACCACGCAGACCGACCGACACGTCACGCTCCGCGAGCTCGCCTTCATCTGTCACGACGCGCACGTACCTCCTCCCATTGTCACGTAAAATGCTGCGCGTCGGTACAAAGAGCGTGTCGGGGCGCTCTTCAACGAGGATGTTGATATCCGCAGTCATACCGCTTCGAAGCACGTAGCTGGCAGGAAGACCCTCGAGATCGAGCGTCACCTTGTAGGTGGGCACACCCTCGCGTACGTCTTCAACATCTGCAATGGTGCGCACAACGGCGTTCACACTCACCTCGTTGGTAAACGCATCAAAGGTGACGCGGGCATGCGCTCCGGGAACGATTGCTGCGATGTCGGCTTCCGGCACATAGGCTACAAGCTCCTTTGCGCCGTTGCGATGAAGCACCACCACATCCTCTCCAGGAGTGACAAGCTCCCCGGCAACCTTGGGTACCGATGCTACCGTACCGGCAACCGGTGCCACGAGATACCCGTAGTCTATTTGCGTACGAAGCACCTCCGCACTCCGCGTACTGGCCACAATCGCGGCCTCTTGAACCGCGCGGGTTTCGGTGCGCAGGCCCGCACGTGCACGCTCAAGCTCAAGGCGCGCAACTTCGAGCGCACCCCGAGCCGCTTCGTACGAGGAGAAGGCGGCGATAAGCGAGGAGCGCGCGGTAGTCACCGCACTTCGGGCACTCGCCACCGCGGCCTGGAACGCATCGTAGATGACATGCTCATCGCTATCATTCGGCTGGTAGGTGGTCACCACAGCCGCTACCTTTGTGAAAAACGAGTCGAGTGTTGCGAGGTCGGAAAGTGCCTGGTTTGCCCGCTCATATATGTTCGCACCGCTCTCCCACGATGCGAGTATGCGCCCCGCTTCTTTTCGCCCTTCTGCGAGGGCAATCCGCTCCGTGTTGTCGGCGCGGATCACATAGTGGGTAGTGCCGGAGCGGTAGTCCACCCCGAAGGATGGGTTGGTATCGGGGTCATCAAAAAACTGGTCGATGTGGTCGCGCACTGCGCCATCAGCGGCCACAAAGGCGTCAGCTATTTCCGCTTCAAGCGTACGACTCGCGCTCGCTTCCGCATCCTCCGCCTTTTCGAATGCCGCGGAGCTCACGGCCACCTCCTCACTCCGTGTTCCCGCCGCAAGCTCACGCAACACGAGCTCCTCCCGCGCGATACGGGCGCGTGCCTCTCGGTACTGTGCCTCAAGTACGGCGGTATCCAAAACCGCGAGCGTCTCTCCGACCGCAACCTCCGCACCTTCACGCGCCTGTATACGTTCAATGCGTCCGGCGATGGCAAAACCGAGTGCCACCCTAAGAGCAGGTTCTACATGGCCGGTGACATTTACCGCGTTTACCACCGCACCCCGACGCACCACCTCCTCTTCGAACGTGGGCGCAGACGGTTCTCAAAAGACAAAATAGTAGTAGAGTGATGATCCTAATACAATCGAGCCCAGTAACACAAAAAATCCAGTGCGACCCATGATGGTAGTATAACAAACTACACTCTATATGGTTATAAAGCTAATGTACAAATTTCATGTACCCTGGTGTGTTTGCTCCCTGCTCGTACAGAGGGGAGGTGTACTTTCAGGTCAATGATAGTTAGTCCAAATCTTTTATAATTCTTAATGCGAGGCCAACCGCCCCTGAAAAGCTTGGTCCTGTTGCTTTCAAAGTGTCAACTAGTATCGCTGGCACAGACACATGCGAAAAAGGATCTGCGATTTCTACAGGTATCTCAAGCTGTTGGTACGCAAAATCTCGTAAACCACCGATCATTGACCCTCCTCCCGTTAGCACTACTTTACTTATGACCCGGTTTTGCTTTTGTTGGTACGCGAGAAACACTCGCCTTGACTCAATCAATATGTACTCCATCACCAGTGATGCTGCGTGTGAGATACTTTGTTGACCAGAATCTCCCCCCAGCGAGAGGGATCGCTTCATTTCCTCCGCTTTTGCAAACGTTGTATGTGTTACATTACTGAGGGCGGACGTTACGTGCTGACCTCCTTTGTTAATCACATGTGAAGAAACTACTATACCCAGCTCAGCAATATAGATTTTAGTAGTGGAAGCACCTATGTCTATTACTGCTACAGGCGCCATGCTCCGCTCAACAATGGCGCGTATGACACTGAACACCTCAATCTCGTAGAAAGTAGGGCTTATTGATCCAATTTTAAACACGTCAGTATACTTTCTAAGGATTTCGTTATGAATCGCCACAAGTAACACGGAGGTCTTATCATTGTACGCATTGGATTCATGTGACTCTGCGTTTTGTTGCTCAAGAAAACGAAGTCCTGCGCGTGGTATAACAAACCAGTCAAGTTGTACTTCGCTTATAGGTACCGGAATATACTTCCGAGCTTCAATCGGAATCATGTTTTCAAGTTTGTTTCCAGTGACCGGTGGCAAGTCTATTAATCGCACCAGACTTGATGCAAATGGAACGGATGCACCACACACTTTTGTTGATACTTGAGCCTCACGGAGTAGATCACTGAGTGCCTCAGACATTTGTTCGGGCTGAACTGTACTCGCTTGGCCGATTTCTCTCCCACCATAAGGACCGAGAGATATTTCGCCGTACGTTTCGAGCACAACAACTCCCTTATCTTTGCGAATTTGCACTACTTTAATGGAAGATGTACCAATATCTACACCAAGCGCACTCGAGCTAGATTTTTGCTCGATAATCGGCACTATTCGCTTTAAAATACTATTGAGGTTGCCTAACATATCAAACGACAAAAGTCAGTATCGTATAAGTATACAAGACTATAGAGTATAGTAATAACAGATATGCACTTGTACATGCGTCATTGGATGTACCACACAATACTTGAAGCGCTGGCACCTTCCATTGGTCATGAACGCGCAATCAAGTTTCTTACCCCCGAAATACTGCGGTCACGTGCCCGCACTGCCCATCCTCCCCCTCACCCCTGCACCTGCGCCCCACTCCGTTATCGCGACACGTTGGTGCGGGTTGCAATGCATAAGCTTAAATATAAAAACTCACCTTACATTGGTACATTGTTCGGTAGCGCAATCACACCGTATGTTTCAGAGCTACTTGCAGAGCAGCGCATGTATGGAAGGTTTCATACTGTACTTGTTACCTCAGTTCCACTTACCAAGAAAAGATTTCACGAGCGCGGATATAATCAAGCACAAATTATTGCACACGCGTTCCTTGAGGAGCTCTGTGATAATAACTTAGAGTATGTAGAGCTACTTCAGCGCGTGCATGAGTCACCTTCCCAAACAACACTTTCTGGCAGGGATGCCCGATTCAAAAATCTACAGGGCGCATTTCAAGCGAAACATCGGGTAATGGGAGCTGACGTGTTCCTGATTGACGATGTAGTCACCACCGGCGCAACACTATTATCCGCTCAAACTGAGCTTTTTCGAGCCGGCGCACGCGAAGTAATCTGCATCGCTGTTGCGCACTAATTCCTGATTTCTTATCATGTATAGGTGCAAGGACCGATACACCGCAACGCCCCAGAGTTTCTAGACCACCACGCGGTTCAATGGCTGTATGTGCGTACCCGCACAAGGCAATGACTGTAAAGCTTCACCGTGGCTAATTGATACTATCAGTGAAAGAAACTAGTTTTCACACTACGTACGGGAGGACACTCGACGCTCCCTTACCGAAGGGTACCAGATGGACAAGTGGAGCACTTACTGTTCCTAAATGGTGCGCGCAGTAGGACTCGAACCTACGACCAGTCGTGTATAAGACGACCGCTCTACCAACTGAGCTATGCGCGCGTGTGTACACTATAGTGTCTTGAACAAGAAATGCAAAACACCCCGCAAGCGCGGGGTGATGTGTGTGCGTACCAACCAATCCTAGTTCACCTCATTCGGTCCGCTTCCCGGAGTCGGGCTGGTAACCTGCTCCCAGTCGCCCTCTGTGTCAGTGTCGACGGAGAGTACTTTGCGGGCGATGGAATCATCTTCGGTCATACCCCCTATTCCAACGGAGGGACTGAATGCGTAGGTGTCACTGCCCCAACTCATCGCATCAACCTCAACTGCACTTGCGTTTATAAGGCGCACGCGGTCACCCGTATTCCCAAGACCGTTGTGACCGATGCTCGTGGGGAGGACTACGACCGCATCTACTGGAAGTCCAAGCGAGGCGCCCAAAGTGGTACTTGAGGTCACGATGACGAACGTGCCTGCCGAAAACACTCGGGTCGTCGTGGCAAGTACATCAGTTGAGCTCGCGTCCCCTATAGTCCACCCCTCAAGGTTCACATCGGCACCGGTTCCATTGTAGAGCTCCACCCACTCGTTTGCTGGCTCGGAACCGCTCGGATTGAACACCACTTCGCTTACAAGCACCTTACCAACTGGTGGAGTGGCGGGCGTATATGCGTCCACGGTGACGCTGTCGGTAGTCGTTCCCTCACCGTTGTTGCACGCAATCTCGTAGGTGGTGGTGGCGTTCACTGTCACCACCACGCTCCCGCTCGTTGCGACTGTGCCACTGAAACCCCCCGCTCCGCTTGCGGTGCACACACTTGCATACATGCTCTCCCATGTGAGCGTCGTCGTGGCACCTGTTCCGACCAATGCACTTTCTGCGGAGAGGTCAACGGTAGGTGCCGGCTCGGGGGGATGCACAGGTGTCACTTCGACAGTCATACTGTCAGAAGTGGTGCCGGTAGAGTTGCCACACGAAAGTTCGTAGGTCGTTGTCACGTTCGGTCCGACGAGTTCCGCGCCGGTTGTTGCCCGCGCCCCGCTCCAGCCAACGTACGCGATGCACACTTCCGCGTTCATTGTGGTCCACGAGAGTGTGGTGGTATCTCCCTCCGTGAGTGTGGTGTCACCGGCCACCAACTCCACGCTCGGGGCCGAGAGCGGGGCCGTTACGGTCACCGTTACTTCGCGCGTTGTGGTACCATTCTTGTTTCCACACGAGAGCGTATACTCTGTGGTCGCCGTTGGAGCCACCTGCTCGCTCCCGTCAAACACCTTCGCTCCGTCCCATCCGCCACTTGCCACACACACCTCCGCACGTTCACTCTCCCAGACAAGTGTTGAAGTTGCTCCAAGCACAACACTCATGGGCTGTGCGGAGAGTATCACATCCGGCTCGCGGTCATCCTCACCTCCCTCGTCGCCACCCTTACAAAACGAAGGCAATGGCTTAAAACCGCCCGTTCGCTCGCGCAGGCGCTCCAACCGCTCACAGAGCCGCTCTTGCCTCTGCTCCAGACGCTCCTCAATTCGCGCACGACGCTCCTCAATGCGCTCGCGCACACGCTCAATGCGCTCCTCTACACGTGACAACGCAAAACGAGCCACTGACAGATCGTCGTGGCTCGCAAACGTCGGCGTGGGCACGAGTGCACCCAACGCCACAAAACCGGTAATGGCAAATAGACCAACCCTTCGTACGCAGTTTCCATGCATACCTGTGATGGTTAGAGGATAATACACCCCATCCTACGACACCGCACCGTGAACCGCGTATGAACTCCCTGTGGAGAACTCTACGCGAGCAGTCCCTCTTCCTCACGCTCACTCTTCTTCGGCTCTATGCCATGGAGTATGAGGAGCCTCTCAAACTCCTCGCGCTCAAGCGTCTCCACCTCCACCAGCTTCTTTGCGATCGCATCGAGCAGTTTCCTGTGTGTGGTAATCACTTCTTTCGCACGCGCGTGCGCTTCGCGGATGATGCGCGATACCTCCGCGTCTATTTCCGCCGCCACTTTGTCCGAGTATTCCTTTTCGCCAAGTCCCACGCCGAACATCGTCCGACCTCCGTCCGACCCGTACGCCATAGGTCCGAGCTTCTCGCTCATGCCCCATCGAGCCACCATGTTGCGCGCGAGCGCGGAGAGTACCTGCAGATCGTTCGATGCCCCCGTTGTGAGATCGCCAAACACCACCTCCTCGGCGACGTACCCACCCAAGCTCTTTGCGATGTCATCGAGAAATTCTTTGCGCGACTGCATACGCTTGTCCTCAAACGGGAGCGTGAGCGTGTAGCCCGCGGCGCGCCCGCGAGAGATGATGGAAATCTTGTGGACGGGGTCGGAGTGTGGGAGCACAGAGCCCACGAGTGCGTGGCCCGCTTCATGGTACGCGGTGATTTCCTTCTCACGCCTCGAGAGCACGTGGCTCTTTCGCTCGGGCCCAAGCATCACCTTTTCTATCGAGCGAATGAGGTCGTACTGGGTGATCTTCTTCCTATTCTCGCGCGCGGCGAGAATCGCACCCTCGTTCATGAGGTTTTGCAGATCAGCCCCGGAGAAACCCACCGTGCGCTCCGCAATCGTGCGCAGGTTCACATCCTCACCGAGCGGCTTCTTACGCGCATGCACCTTGAGAATCTCCTCACGGTCGCCTCGGTCGGGGAGGTCGATGACCACCCGTCGGTCGAAGCGCCCGGGCCGCAGGAGCGCGGGGTCGAGCACGTCGGGCCTGTTGGTTGCGGCCATAATGATGAGCTTCTCGTTGGGTTCAAAGCCATCCATTTCGACAAGAATCTGGTTTAAGGTTTGCTCACGCTCGTCGTTGCCACCACCCACTCCCGTGCCGCGTACGCGTCCTACCGCGTCAATCTCGTCTATGAATATAATCGCGGGCGCGGACTTCTTCGCCATCTTGAAGAGGTCGCGCACACGCGAAGCGCCCACCCCCACGAAAAGCTCGACAAACTCCGAACCGGAAATCGAGAAAAACGGCACGTCAGCTTCCCCAGAAACTGCACGGGCGAGCAGGGTTTTTCCTGTTCCAGGGCCCCCCATGAGGAGCACCCCTTTGGGTATGCGCGCGCCGATATCGAGGAACTTCTTCGGGTTCTTGAGGAAGTCGACAATCTCTGCGAGCTCTTCCTTCGCCTCCTTCGCACCCGCCACATCTTTGAAGGTGACCTTCTGGCTCTGGTCATTCGGGTCTATCATGCGTGCCTTACTCTGCCCGAACGTGAATGCTTGCATCCCCGCACCCTTCACCTGTCGCATTAAAAACCACATGAGGATAACGATGAAGAGGAGCGGGAACAAAAACGGCGCAAGGTTCAAAAACCAAAAACGCAATCCGCTCTCCTCCTTCACCTCGATGGCAACAGAGCGGAGCGCCGCGGGGGAAACCCCATAGTTAGAAAGCGTATCCGAGAGCGCGGTGCCCGCCTCTTTCTTCGCGGTACGCTCCTTCTGCTCCTCCTCGCCCTCTTTCTTGTAGGTGACAGTGAGCTGTTCCCCCTCTACCGACACTTTTTCCACCTTGCCGTCCTCGATATCCTGTGCAAGCTGTGAGAGCGCAAGCTCCTCGGGCTTCACGTCCTTTTCCAAGAAGTAGCCAAAGACGGAAATGAGGAGGAGGAAAAAAAGGAAGGTTGCGACTAGATTCATCCAGAACTGCCGCCCGGGCTCAAACAGTGGCTTGCCATTTTCCTTCTGCGGTCGCTTCCCTTGCTTGGGAGTTTTCGAAGTGTTTTGTTCCATGGAAGCACCAGTATACCCCACGTCCTCACTCCTGTCATTGACGCTCGTAGCGAACCTTGCCCACACACCGTGGTGCGTGGTAGAGTACCGCTACGTTTCAAAACGCTATTTTTCTGTGCAGGAACAAGAAAAGGTACGCATCAACCAAGAAATTCGTGCTCCCGAAGTGCGCGTCATAGGCCCCGAGGGGGAGAACTTTGGCGTCATGCCTACGCGCGAGGCCTTCTATAAAGCCCAGGAGCTCGGCCTCGACCTCATCGAGGTATCGGCGCGCGCAGTCCCCCCGGTTGCAAAAATCACCGATTATGGTAAATTCACCTACGAGCAAAAGAAGAAGGATCGCGAGGTTAAAGCCCGCCAGGTCGTCACAGAAACAAAGTCGGTGCAGGTGAAAATAGGCACCGGGGAGCGCGACAAGGAGCTCAAGGCGGCTCGAGTGCGCGAGTGGCTCGGCGAGGGTCACCGCGTGAAAATTGACTTGTTCCTCTGGGGTCGGTACAAGGCCATGGAGGACGCGTTCCTGAAAGAGCGGCTCGAACGGTTTCTCGCGATGATAGGTACGCCCTTCAAAATCGCAGAGGAAATCAAGCGAAGTCCGAAAGGGTTTTCTTGCACAATTGAGCGCGGAAAATCCGGGGCGGAAAAGCAGGTCCCACAGTCAGCGTAGTGCAACACACAACCACATGGCAAACAAATCATTCACGAAACGTATACGGGTCACACCGCGAGGAAAGCTTCTTGTGCGTAAGCCGGGCGGCAACCACTTTAACTCGACCGAGCCAAGGAGGGAGCAACTCGCGCGCAAGCGCGGTCAATCGATCGTACTCTCGAACAAGAAAGAGGGTCGTTTTCTGCGCGGCTAACTTACTACCACCATGCGAGTAAAACGAGACACCACAAAATTGAAGCACCGAAAGAATGTCCTTGCGCAGACCAAGGGCATGCGCGGCAACATCCACAAGAAGGAGCGCAAGGCGAACGAGGTGCTCGCCCATGCGGGAAACCACGCGTTTCAGCACCGCAAAAAGAAGAAGGGCGACTTTCGCCAACTCTTCACGATGCGCATCAACGCGGCGATACGCCCGTTCGGCATGAGCTACAGCGTGTTCATGGACAAACTCAAAAAGAAGAATATTGCGCTGAACCGAAAAATGCTCGCCGAGCTTGCAACGAATCACCCAGAGACGTTTGCGCGCGTCGTGAAGCACGTCGCATAGCAGTGCGCGCGTACGCGCGCTGGAATAGAGAAGCCCTACGCGGGCTTTTTTTGTAGGAGCGTGGCGTGTACCCCATACGCGATAAGCGCCCCAGTAAGGTCCATCACGAGGTCAATGGATGTGTCCCGCGCCCACCCGAAAGGCAAGCCAGAGTCAGTCGCCATCCACACGAGGTACTCGTACCCCTCCCACAAGAGACCGAGTACGAGCCCTACCAAAAGTACGAGCACGAGGGTAGGCAGTCGAGATACTCGCACATACCCGCTCTCATAAAAAAACCACAGCGCACCGAGCGCGAGACTCGCCCCGCCCATCGCATGGGTGAGGAGGTCGAGCCACTCGTAGGTCCAGTACCAGTAGTAGTAGATAGCGAGGCCATCAATGATGGCGAGTGCCCACACAAGCAAAAAGAGTGTCATGAGGGTGCGGTCGTTCTTCATACATCAAGTATACCTTACCGCACATGTTTTGTGTGTACATACAAAAAACCCGCACAGGGGCGGGGTTTTTGTGGGGCCTGAAGCATGAGTATACCCTGTCAATGACACGTGGGTGCCCAGGTGCTCCCGCGTGCTGAAGTGGGTACCTCATTACGCAAAGGATATTCAGGCTCCCGGGAATACTCATTAAGAGGATAACATGCTCCCGACCCTTGCTTTAGTGTAGCATACTTTTAGCATTCAAGCATACAGTTGTGTGTAGCTACACATGCCCGCTGTGCATCCATTCTTTTTATAAGCAGAGTATTTCCATGTTGTCAGCATGAGCTTGACCATCACCTGAGCCCCACATGCAAATTATGTGCCATCCTTTTTCCCATCCTTTAGGTCCGGAACCATTATCCATGTCGTTTGCAGCCACACTGCCACGAGTTTCTTGTCCAGGTACTCTCACATTTCTACATGAGCCGGCAAACGTGGTAAAACCAGCTCTTCGACAGATCAGCTCAGGATTACCCCTGTCATCAGGATAATACATCGTAGTACCGTATCCATACCAACCTCCAGGAGGAATATGAACCCATGTTGGTTTTATTCCACCACCACCCCCTCCTCGTGCGGTGAAGCAATTCTCCCCATTCTCATCACAGTACTTCGTCGCACCCACCGCACCCTCAACATCCAACTTGAGGGCGGCACCATTTGGAGATGCAGAGCCATCACTTAACAGAGAGGTGTTAATTGACAAACCACCGTTTCGAAACACACCTCCAAGTGCTGCAAACATACCAAGTTTCTCTTGGCCAACAGGACCAACGTTTACGGGAGCTTCCACATTGCCGTTGGGCGGTGTTTGCGTGGGTCCCGACCATGCGGCAAAGAGGTACGAACCGCCGGCGGCAAGGAGGAGACCCATCGCAAGTGTGGTGAGTGCGACGGGAACGGCGCGAGTGGTACTGTGGTTAGTCATGATGACGTGTGATTAGTGTAGTAAATAATTAAAGGTGTATAACTCTGTGGTATCGTGAGTGCTAACGATTTTGTGGCATGGACTGACTAAACTCCGCACGTGCGGCCATTGCCTCCTCATCAGTGCTTGGTTCTGTATCCTGCATGCTTTCATTGAACACCTCACGTGTGACACGCGCCTCTTCATCTGACATGGTGGGGGTACTCTCGAGCGTCTTTGCAAACTC